>DASRBR010000238.1:0-7515 GCA_035653495.1 Verrucomicrobiia bacterium | reverse complement strand
TTTTCTTCCGGGCGACATGTCGCCCGGTTCCAAAGCGCGGACATGTCCGCGCACTCCAAATAAAACTTTCTCGCGACATTTCCATTTTTTTACACGGGCAAATGACAATCTTTTGAAATCCAAGGGCGTTGTTCTGCGCCACGAACCTGTGCCATGGGGTTCTCACTTGTGCCAAATTGTCTCTTGTGGCGCAGTTTTTAAAGGCGCAGTTCGTTCAAAATAATTTTCAAGGTTCTAATTATAAGGATGTTCCGAGAGATGTGACATTTGTGGCACTGCCATTGCTTCGAATACCTTGGTAGATAAATTAAATACAACGATTTTATGGCTAAAGTATTAGGCATTGATTTGGGAACGACGAATTCCTGCATGGCGGTCATGGAAGCTGGCGAGCCGGTTGTCCTCGAAAATTCCGAGGGCAAACGCACCACCCCTTCTGTTGTCGCTTTCACCAAAAACGGCGAGCGCGTCGTGGGCGACGCCGCCAAACGCCAGGCAGTCACCAATTCCCGCAACACAATTTATTCCATCAAGCGCTTCATGGGCCGCAAGTTCGATGAAGTGCAGGAGGAAATCAAACGCGTCCCTTACAAAGTCGTCCGCGCCTCCAACGGCGATGCCGCGGTCGAAGTTGAAGTGGACGGCAAACCAAAACAATTCAGCCCGCCCGAAATCTCGGCGATGATCCTTTCCAAGCTGAAAGCCGACGCCGAAACGCGCCTTGGCGAGAAGATCACCCAGGCGGTCATCACCGTGCCGGCGTATTTCAACGATTCGCAACGGCAAGCCACCAAGGACGCCGGGCGCATCGCCGGCCTTGAAGTGCTGCGTATCATCAACGAACCGACCGCAGCGTCGCTCGCCTACGGCCTCGACAAGAAAAAGGACGAGGAGATCGCGGTGTACGACTTGGGCGGCGGCACGTTCGATATTTCCGTTCTGGAAATCGGCGATGGCGTTTTCGAAGTGAAAGCGACCAACGGCGACACGCATTTGGGCGGCGACGATTGGGACAATCGCATCATGGATTGGATCCTCGACCAGTTCAAGAAGGACCAGGGCATGGATTTGCGCAAGCAGCCGGACGCCTTGCAACGCATCAAGGAAGAAGCCGAAAAGGCGAAGATCGCCCTTTCCAGCTCGATGGAATACGACATCAACCTGCCGTTCATCACGGCGGACGCCAGCGGGCCCAAACACATCAGCATGAAGCTTACCCGCGCGAAGATGGAACAGCTTTGCGACGACTTGTTCGAACGCACGATCCAGCCGGTGAAGAGCTGCTTGAAGGACGCCGGCGTGAGCGCGGACAAGATTGACGAGCTGGTGCTCGTCGGCGGCATGACGCGCATGCCGCGCGTGGTGGAAGTCGCCCGTTCATTGGTCAACAAACCGCCTCACCAGGGTGTGAACCCGGACGAAGTGGTGGCCGTGGGCGCTGGCATCCAGGGCGGCGTGCTCAAGGGTGACGTCAAGGACGTGCTCTTGCTGGACGTGACGCCATTGTCGCTGGGCATCGAAACGCTCGGCGGCGTGTTCACGAAATTGATCGAGCGCAATACCACCATCCCGACGCGCAAATCGGAAATTTTTTCGACCGCATCGGACAATCAACCGGGCGTGGAGATCCATGTGTTGCAGGGCGAGCGTCAGTTCTCACGTGACAACAAGACGATCGGCAAGTTCCAGTTGCAGGACATTCCGCCTGCTCCGCGCGGCGTGCCGCAGATCGAGGTGACCTTTGACATCGACGCCAATGGCATCCTGCACGTGAGCGCCAAGGACCTTGGCACCGGCAAGGAACAGAAGATCACCATCACCGCGAGCAGCGGCTTGTCCAAGGATGAGATTGAAAAGATGCGCCGGGACGCGGAATTGCACGCCGATGAAGACAAGAAGCGCAAGGAAGAGATCGAGACGCGCAACGAAGCTGACAACGCGGTATATCGCACGGAAAAAATGTTGAAGGACAACAAGGACAAGATTTCCGAAGGCGACCGCGGCAAGATCGAGGGCGCGTTGAACGAAGTGAAGGAAGCCTTGAAAGGCAGCGACACCGCGGCCATCAAGAGCGCCAGCGACAAGCTCAATGAAGCCTGGCAGGCCGTTTCGGCGGAATTGTATAAGGCTGCTTCCGAGAAGGCGCAGGCCGGTCGCGGCGGACAAGGTGGTCCACAGGGTGGCGCTGGCGCGGAATCCGGCGCTCGCGGCGGCGAACAGCCTGCCGGCGGCGGCAAGGACGAAGGCCCCATTATCGACGCCGAAGTCGTGGACGAACAAAAGAAATAACCAATCTGCATGCGCGAAGGACCCGATTCATTTCGGGTCCTTCTGTCGCTGCAATCGCAACCTGCCATACGAATTGACGATGTTTGAATCTGCAAAACGAAATTCACAGTTATCCGGCCGTGGCTGTGGCAAGTTTTTGACACAACCCCTTCAGGGTTGTGAATCATTTCCATCGGTTACCCAGGGTGGCCGCTGCGCGTCAACCGGCTCTGTGACTCGACCGCTTCATTCTTGGAGAAGTTTGAGCAAGCCGGAGGCTTGCCAGAAATTAGCCGGGGGTAAGGCCGCAGGCCGCCACCCCCGGTTGGCTGCTGTTGATTTTCCCACCCTGAAAGGGTGGCAGAAGCGTAATGATTCTATTTTTCTGGCACCCTTTCAGGGTGCTTTGTCTGATCAGACCTTTACCGGGGGTATCGCTTCGCTCAACACCCGTCTAATCTCTTGCAACCCTCCGGGTTGCTCCCCATTACTTCCGGGTTGGGCTAGCCCAGGTCATTCGCCAGTGTGTCGCCTTGTGTCGGATAATGTCGGATATGCCAACGCGGCCAAATCGTCACCCTCTCCTTTTCTCGACAGGGCCGTGCCCGAGCTGCGTGATTATCACGCGTTTTGGACCAGAGCGTTTCAGTTTGTTTCACCTTGTTTCACCTTGTTTCACCTTGTTTCACTTACGGGGAAAAAAAATCATAAGAGGGCCAAAGAAGGCTTGAATCTCGATTGGACTACTCGATATTCAAAAGGTGGAAAAGATGATCGGCAAAACCGTTCCGCATATTTCCGCGTAATTCCGCCTCAACATCCTTGTTCCGCATATTTTTCGAATTTTCGGGGCTTGGATGAGGGCTTTCGCCACGAAACACGGACCACGCAACACCTTTCTCAACTCAGAACCCGGAACTCCGAACCCGGAACTTATGACACTTTTCCCAGTCGCGAGTGCGGCGGGACTTGATTCGATTCAACTGAACATCAACCAAAACAAAACATAAAAGGACAAACCAAGTATGGCACTGAACGTTAAACCTCTCGGCGACCGCATTCTCGTGGAACCCGTCGAGGAGAAGGAAGTCAAAAAGGGCGGCATCATCATCCCCGACACCGCCAAGGAGAAGCCGATGGAAAGCCTCGTCGTGGCACTCGGCACCGGCAAGACGGACGACAACGGCAAAAAAGTCCCCTTTGAAGTCAAGAAGGGCGACCGCGTCCTCGTCAGCAAATACGGCGGCACGGAAATCAAATTGGACGGCAAGGAATACAAAATCCTCAGTTCGGACGACGTCCTGGCCGTGATTGAATAACGATCAACAATCAACCATTAAACAATCAACTTAGAAAATTATGGCAGCAAAACAACTCGTGTTCGATGAATCCGCGCGGCAGTCGCTCCTCAAGGGCGTCGAAAAATTGAGCCGCGCCGTCAAGGCCACCCTCGGTCCCAAGGGCCGCAATGTGGTGCTCGACAAAAAATTCGGTTCGCCCACGGTCACCAAGGACGGCGTGACTGTGGCGAAGGAAATTGAGCTGGAAGACGCCTACGAAAACATGGGCGCGCAGATGGTCCGCGAAGTCGCGAGCAAAACCAGCGACACCGCCGGTGACGGCACGACCACCGCGACTGTTCTCGCCGAAGCCATCTACAAGGAAGGCTTGAAGAACGTCACCGCCGGCGCGAGCCCCATCAGCCTGCAGCGCGGCATCCAAAAGGCTGTTGACGTCGCCGTCGAGCAGCTCGCCAAGATCGCCAAGAAGGTCAAGGACAAGGAAGAGATCAAGCAGGTCGCGACGGTTTCCGCCAACTGGGACAACACCATCGGCGAAATCATCGCCGACGCGATGGACAAGGTCGGCAAGGACGGCACCATTACGGTTGAGGAAGCCAAGTCCATCGAAACCACGCTGGACGTAGTCGAAGGCATGCAGTTCGACAAGGGCTATCTTTCGCCTTACTTCGTGACCAACGCCGAGTCCATGGAAGCGAAGCTTGAGGACGCTTACATCCTCATTTACGAGAAGAAAATCAGCAGCTTGAAGGACCTTCTGCCAGTGCTCGAAAAGGTGGCCAAAGTCGGCCGTCCCTTGTTGATCATCGCCGAGGAAGTTGAAGGCGAAGCGCTCGCGACCCTCGTGGTGAACAAATTGCGTGGCACCATCAACGTTTGCGCGGTGAAGGCCCCCGGCTTTGGCGATCGCCGCAAAGCGATGTTGGAAGACATTGCCATTCTCACCGGTGGCAAGTGCATCACCGAGGATTTGGGCATCAAGCTCGAAAACGTCGGTTTGGAAGACTTGGGCCGCGCGAAATCCGTGGTTGTGGACAAGGAAAACACCACGATGGTGGAAGGTTACGGCAAGCCCGCTGAAATCCAGGGCCGCGTCAACCAGATCCGCCGTCAGATCGAGGAAACCACCTCGGATTATGACCGCGAAAAATTGCAGGAACGCCTGGCTAAGCTCGCCGGTGGCGTGGCCGTCATCAATGTCGGCGCCGCAACCGAGACCGAGATGAAGGAAAAGAAGGCGCGCGTCGAGGACGCATTGCACGCGACCCGCGCGGCTGTCGAGGAAGGCATCGTTCCCGGCGGCGGCGTGGCGTTGATCCGTTGCTTGGGCGCGATTGAAGGGCTGAAGCTTGAAGAGGACGAGCAGATCGGCGTTGACATCGTGAAGCGCGCGGTTGAATCGCCGTTGCGCTGCCTGGCGCAGAACGCCGGCGTGGAAGGCTCCATCGTCGTGCAGGAAGTCAAGAAGCGCAAAGGCAACGAAGGTTACAACGTGGCCACGAATGAATACGAAGACCTCGTCAAGGCCGGCGTGGTTGACCCGAAAAAGGTCACCCGTTCCGCGCTGCAGAACGCGGCGTCCATCGCGGGCTTGTTGCTGACCACCGAGTGCCTTATCACCGAACTGCCGGAGAAGGAAAAACCGGCTCCTGCAGGCGGCCACGGCCCGGGCGGCATGGGCGGCATGGATTACTGAGCTGACCGGAACCGGATATCCGGTTAGTCATCAGAAGCAGAGGAACCGAGCAGAACATAGAAAGCGCAGCGGGGCTGGAGCAATCCAGCCCCGCTTTTTGTGCGAAGGAGAACGAATGGACCGAAGCTCACATCCCGTGCCGCGCCTTCGCAAGTTGCCAAACGATGCGGCAACCGTAGCCGATCCCAAACAGCAAAAGCCCCATCCCAGAGATGCGTTCCATCCAGAGCAGCGTGGTTTCGCTGAACTTTTTTTGGCCAAGCGAGACGCCGTAGCTCAAACCGCAAAACCAGAGGTTCGTTCCGCAAGCGATGCCCAGCACACAGGCGGTTTTGGATTGCCATGTCGGCTGCACAAGTTCGTGCGCAAGAAAACTCGCGCTCAAAACAATCCATCCGCCGAGAATGCCCGGGTTACCCATCACTCGCACAAAACCGGTCATGAACGCGGAGTGCGGGTGAAATTTTTTCTCGATGCGCCCGCTCACTCTTCCTCGCCTGTGCGGTGGTTTGCCGAGCAAAAATTCGAAGCCGAGGAACATGATGAATATCAGGCTGAACACTTCGATGATGGCCTTGGCCAGTCCGTGACTTAAAAAACTGGCAAAGCCCGTGAACGCTATCGAGCAATAGATCACCTCCATGACTGAAGCGCCGAGCCCAACCAATGCGGCGTATTTGAAGCCTTGCCGCGCGCCTTCGTTCATGATGGTCAAATTCACCGGACCGACCGGAATGGAAAGAATCAACCCGCTGGAAAAACCTGTTGCTGCGGCAAGAATGATGGCGTGCGGATTGAGCATGAGTTCTCACACCGCGGTCGAACCATCGTTGTCCTCTTCGTCTTCTTCTTCGATTTCTTCACGCATCTTGCGCGAGATGTGCGGACGGATGAATCCGTAAACCAGGTACGAGGTAAAAAACAGCGGCAGCACAAAGATCAATATTTTCTCCTGCAAAATGATCACGCTGCCGATGAACAGGATCGCGATCAAAGTCTTGGTGAATGTGCGTGTCGCCCGCAGATCAAGTCCCTTGAACGTGGGATATTTCACTTCGCTCACCATCATCCAGGAAAGGAAGAGCATGAGGATGGGCAAAAGATATTTCCAATAACCTGCTGTGAACTCTTTTTCGTAAAACCAGAGCATGAGCAGCGTGAGCGATGCAACCAGGCCCGCCGCCGATGGAATGGGAAAGCCGAGGAATTCCTTGCCGCCGCCGCTTCCAGCCATCGCTGCAAGGCAATTGAACCGCGCAAGGCGAAATGCCCCGCAGATCACATAAATGGACGCGATGAACCAGCCGACTTCCGGACGGTTCACAAACACGTCACGCAGCACGATGCGTTGCACGAGAAACGCCGGCGCGACGCCGAACGAAATCATGTCCGCAAGCGAATCGAATTCGCGGCCGAACGGGCTTTCGCGTCCGCCCATCCGGGCGATGCGTCCGTCGAACAGATCGAAGATGCACGCGGCAAGGATAAGAATGAGCGCGTTGTAGATTTGTTTGAAATTGCCGGAAGCGAGATCGTTTGCATCCACGTTCACGATTTTTGTGAGTGCGAGAAAACCGCAGAAGAGATTCGCCGCCGTGAAAAGGTTCGGCAGAAAGTAAATCTTCAGTTTGGGCGGCTCTCTTTCAGGCCCGTTGAGTGGGACAGGCTCCATAGCGCGTTGATGATTTAGTCGAAGGTCGCCATGATGGTTTCGCCGCCGACCACGTGGTCGCCGAGCTTGACTTTGATTTTGACCGAGAGCGGCAAATAAAGGTCCACGCGCGAGCCGAATTGGATGAGGCTGATGCGTTCGCCGCGGAGGACATCGTCGCCCGCGTTGATGAACGGGACGATGCGCCGCGCAATGACTCCGGCAATGAGCCGCGCGCCGACTTTCACGCCGGGCTTCTCGGCAGATTCAAAGCCGAGCAACGCGTTTTCGTTGTGAGTTGCCGACTCAGCCTTTAACGCATTCAAGAATTCGCCCACGTTATATTTGTAGAACACCACCTTGCCGCTTACCGGCGCGTTTTGCACGTGAACATCGACAATCGAAAGAAAGGTGGAAATGCGTTTGCACGGACCGCCCATAAAATACGGCTCGGTGATTTCATCTATGGCATCCACTTTTCCGTGAGCGGGCGAAACGATGAGATTGGCTTCATTTGGAACGCGGGGATTCGGGTCACGAAAAAAATACAACGTGAACGCCGCAAAAACGATCCACGCAATCAGGAAAAAAATGGAAAG
>DASRBR010000237.1:0-2112 GCA_035653495.1 Verrucomicrobiia bacterium | reverse complement strand
TCGAACGCTGAATCGTCAAAGCCCACAGTGTGGATCATTGGATGTTCAGCGTTCGGCGTTGGTTGTTGGATGTTTCCAGGGTGAAAACGTCAGTTTTCAGCTACGGGGAGTCGGACGCGCTCAAGCTCACTTATTGGCGGTTGCCGTCGTGATGAACTCGAGCAGGTTGGCAAGCTCTTGCGCGGACAAACCCGCTTCCAAACCTTCCGGCATCAACGACTGGCGCTGGCTTCTCATCGATTTGATGTTTGAACGCTGGATGATGTCCTCCTTGCCGTAAGCCTGCCGGACAGTGACGCTCGCCGCACTTTCATTCGCGATGATGCCGACGTAGCTTTCGCCGTCCTTCGTTTCGATGTCGAACGCCATGTATTGCGGCGCGACTTCGCGGCTGGGATCCAGAATGCTGACGAGAATTTTGTCCTTCCCATTGCTTTTGACGGACAACAAGTCCGGCCCGACGGAAAAACCGAGTCCGCCAAGGTGATGACACGGCGTGCAGCGTTGCTGGAAAATTTTGCGGCCTTCTTCTGCATTGCCCCTGAGGCCCAACGCCGGTTGGAATGCATCCACGACAGCCTGACGCGAATCCGTTTTTGCTGAGCCGAGGACGGCCAGCGCGAGTTTGCGAACGTTCGCGTCATGATGAGTGCGCAGAAACCGCTCTTGTGGCGTGGTGAGGTCGGTCGCTGGGATTGCGCCGCTTTGGATTTCTTTAAGCAAAATGGTTGCGCGTTCAGGACGGGACAGGAGCACCGCGATCGCCTCGCTTTTTGCGCGGGGCGAAAAATTGGCCCAGTTCGCGGCAAGGTCTGAGGCAATGGCCGTTTCTGGAAAATGCGCGAGCGTGGAAATTGCGGCCAACTGAATAGGCTCGTCCTGGCTTGATTTCAGCAACGGAACGATTGTCGCCGCCGAATTTTTGTAATCTGAAGAGGCCAGCAACTGAATGCCTCCCACTCGAGCGGATTCCGGCGCTTTCGGATCGGTAGCGAAACTTTGCGCCTGTGCGAAAATGTTCTTCAGGTCCCCGCCTTGGTCTGCGGCCTCCAAGGTGGTGTTGGCGCGCTTCAAACCTTCGCCCAATGCGTCGGTGAGCGAAAAGGAAAGAGCAGGTTCATTCACCTTGGTGATGAACGCGAGGACGTTCCGCACTTCAAAGCCGTTGTTGCGCGCGCCAACGAGAGACACCAACTGCCGCAAAAATTCCTGCCCGTCCTTGCTCGCAGCGAACTCGGCATCACGTGACAATTCGGCAAAGACCTCCCCGGCTCCGTTAGCGAGCGAACTCAATACAGCCGCCTGGATCCATGGGCTGGCGGCGTCCCGTCGGGCAATCGTTGCGAGCGGTTTTGTGATGTCGCCCTTGAACTCGCCAAGCGTAAAGGCGAGTTGATAGCGGACGAGATTGGATGGATCGGCACTCAGTTGCGCCAGCGTCTTGAATATTTTTGACGAAGGATGTTTGGAAAATCTTTCCGACAATTTGATCGCGTGGACCCGCACCCATGGTTCCTGGTCGTTCATCCCGCGCAAAACATCGGCCTCGTTCAGCGCGCCCAAACCCTCGAGCGCATACATCGCGTGGATGCGCGCCAGCGGCGACCGAGATGTTCGCAGCAATTTGACGAGCAATGGCACGGCGGATTTGTCCTGCCGCTCGTAAAGCAATCGTGACGCGGTGTCGCGATGCCAGCCGTTGGGAATTTCCAAAGTGGCAGCGAGTTCGCTCGTGCTGGCGAGGTCGAGCCGCACCGGTTTGGGCCGGTGAAACCCATCCGGCACGACTCGAAAAATGCGGCCGCAATTGTTGCCACTGTTCAAGTCGAGAAGCTTTTTCATGTTTTCCGGGATCGACCACGGGTGCTCGATGATTTCCCGGTGCATGTCGATCACGTAAAATGCGCCGTCAGGACCATTGGCGAATTGCACCGGCCGGAACCAAATGTCCGTCGAGGCAAGAAATTCGACATGTTGCTCGTCCGGGGCGCGCTGCGCTTTGAGTCCGACATCATCGGGAAAAAGCAACTTGCGCGAAGCCAGATTGCCCGCGCATTCGCCGATGAATGCATTGTCGAGAAATTCTTTCGGAAATGCGTCCCCGCGATAAAT
>DASRBR010000236.1:0-2013 GCA_035653495.1 Verrucomicrobiia bacterium | reverse complement strand
GCCCGGCGATTTCCTCCTGGGTCACCTGCAACACATGCACCACACCGAAATGCACGTAACCCACTTCCGTGCTGTCGTCGTTGATCAATCCCACGGCGACCTCGTTCACTTCTTCGATGGCCACTTCCTCCAGCAACTCGCGCCGCATCCCCTCCTGATACCCAGACGCATTAGTAAAAAGACCATTGTCTTCCTCCGCGATGTGGCCGCCGATGCCCACGGAAAACAACCCGTGCAACCGCGTTTCCTGCCCGCCCTTGCCGCGCCGATAGCGCAAGATTTTATCACGGCAGATGACCAGCACGTAAGGGATCAATTGCTTGTAGTTTCTGTCCAGCTCAGCCTCGCAGCGATTTTTATACAGCACATTGGAGGAAGCCGTCAGCACCGGCAGATATTTATCCACGTCCATGCTGATGCCTTGGAACACGCCCAATTCCTCCAGCAATTTCCGCTCAAAACAAAGCACTCGTTCTTCCGTCGCCATGCGCAATTTGCCTTTCCTGGTTTAAAAATCGCAGATGGGCGCAGATAAACCCAAACTTCCACGCCGAACATGCGAAACCCACAACCCCACCAAACCTCAATTTCGCACTTCAACAGGTCGTCTGTTTTTATCTGCGCTCATCTACGGTTTGGACCACCACCTCGTCTCTCACCGTGGTGAGTGCATTCTTAGCCGAATCGCGCCGCGACACTAGCAAAACATATTTCAAGTTACCCACCGCTTATTGGTAGCTTATTCACAAGTCTGCTAAAGCGACAACCGTCAATTTGCATTATTTGTGGCGCTCCAAAAATAAAGTTTTGCCAGCAGATGGGGACATGACCGTAAAAGGAAGCGGGGCACTCACGCGTTGCAAGATCTCGCTCCTTACTGCGATGAGGGAACAAAAATCACTCTTCGTCGAACTTGCGGTTAAGCAGGTGTTCGAGTTCGGCCAGCGCAGCGGAGGCATCGTGGCCCTCAGCGTGAACCGTCAATTTGCTTCCCGGTCCCGCTGCCAGCATCATCAGGCCCATGATGCTTTTGCCGTTGACTTTTTCGCCGTCCTTTTCAACGAAGATATTGCAGGCAAAACGGTTGGCGACCTTCACAAACATGGCCGCCGGACGTGCATGAATCCCAAGCTTGTTGGATACCAAAAGCTCTTTTCTCATCAACCAATCGCCATCTGCAATTTTTTTCGCGCTCATTGGCCTTCAAGTTACATTTACCCGAAGTCCCTGCGTCGCGCCATTGAATTTTTCTATAACTTGTTCGAATTCGCCATCTTCGCGATCAACCGGTCGTTCAATTCCTTCGCGGGGTTGTAGCCGGAAGCCTTCAATTTGGCCTGGAACGCCGCCACTTCGATCAATCGCGCCAAATCCCGGCCAGGCCGCACCGGAATGGTGATGTGCGGAATGTCCACGTCAAGAATCTTCACATATTCCTCGTCCATTCCCACGCGGTCCACGTCTGGAACGTCGTTCCATCCTTTCAACGTGATGACCAGGTCCACCTGTTTCTCGCGCCGGATGCTTTTGACGCCGAACATCGCGGCGACATTGATGATGCCAATGCCGCGCACTTCCATGTGGTTGCGCGTCAATTCCGCGCTTGTGCCGATAACGTCCCGGCCATCCACGAGAGTGACCTTCGTGATGTCATCGGCGACCAGACTGTAACCGCGCTCAATCAATGCCAGCACGCTTTCGCTTTTGCCGATGCCGCTTTCGCCGCGGATGATGACGCCCACGCCAAGGATGTCCACCATGCTGCCCATCTCCGTTCCGTGCGGCGCGAACATCAGCTCCAGCGCGAGCGTGGCGAGGTTGATGAACTTCATCGTGATGAGCGGGCATTGGAAGATGGGAACGTCCGCCGCCTCAGCCGCCTTTAAAAATTGCTTGTCGGCGTGGAGGTTTCGGCTGAAGACGACGCATGGGATTTTGTAGGAGAAAAACGTTGCGTAACGGTGCTCGCGTTCATCATGCGAAAGGGATTTGAGAAAATAGGCCTCGGCGTTG
>DASRBR010000235.1:0-2763 GCA_035653495.1 Verrucomicrobiia bacterium | reverse complement strand
CGGCTTGATGCTGATCACCTGCGCGCTCTCGGGCACGACTACTTTCGGCGCGGCTGGAGCGGCTGGCTTGGACGGCGGAGCACCAGCTTTGTTGAATGCGCCCGGCGCTTGTGGCCTGCCCTGTGTGGGCGGTATGCCGCCGCGGAAATTGCGGTTATCACCGGGCCGTCCCCGGCCGAAATCCTGACGACCACCCTGTTGCGGTGGGCCACCGGAACGCGACGGAGGCAATTTGACCGAACCGATCTTGTCGCCAGCCTTGGGAGCCGGTTTGCTGGGCAATTGAATGAAACCGACTTTCTCGCCAAGCTGTGGGCCAGAAGGCGGCGGAGGTGGAGGCGGCGCGACCGGCTTGGGAGGAGGGGGTGCGATCGCCTCCGGCGGTTCAGGCATGGCTGCGGTGACAGCCTCTCCGTTTTCCTTCGGTTGCTCGGCCTCTTCCATTTCTGGAACGGGAGCAGTCGGCGATTCGGCAATGACAGGAGGCGGAGACATCTCGGCTGGAACTTCAGGTTTGGGCGGCGGCGGAGGAGCGGTGACGATGTTGATCTTGTGTTCGGTTACGACTGGAGGTGGTGGAGCAGGCGCGGCAACAACCCGGCCCTTGTTGAGTTCAGTTTCGAGATATTCGGCGGTGATTTTATCGAGAGAGCTTGAAGGTACTTTGGCGGCGCTAATGCCCAGTTCTTTAGCCTTGGCGAGAACCTCCTTGTTCTCGAGGCCGAGTTTCTTTGATATATCGTAAATACGAACGGGCATAATTGATTCTATCTATTCTCTGTCCTTCTACGGGCAATTTTTGCAACCAAGCCTTCATAGGCTTTTTAAATTAACACAAGCTGAATGCATTTGCCATGGTATCAAGCGGCAGATTGTTCGCCACCGTTGTTGTCCAGCCTGATTGTTCTCCGCGCCGCTTCTGCGCGCACGGCATCAAAAACTGCGCCCGCCTGCTCGCCAATTTCCGGAATCCCGGAAAAGTCGCTCGCATCCGCCTGCAACAAATCTTCCAACCGCGTGAAACCGTGATGCACCAGCACGTCCGCCTGCTGCTGTGAAAGCCCCGGGATGGCCGCCAGCGTCTTCACCGCCTGCGCCACTTTTTCCTCGAAGCCCATCGTTACCACCACTTCCGGCTCGATGTCCACCTGCCAACCGGTCAACTTCGATGACAACCGCGCGTTCTGGCCGCGCTTGCCGATCGCCAGCGAAAGCTGGTCTTCGCTCACCAAAATCCTTACGCGGCGGTTCGCCTCGTCCACCTCAAAATGCTTCAATTGCGCCGGCGCCAACGCATTCGTCAGGAAAACCTTGATGTTGGGGTCCCAACGGATTATGTCAACCTTCTCGTTGTTCAATTCGCGGACGATGTTCTTCACCCGCTGACCGCGCAAGCCGACGCATGCGCCCACCGGATCAACTTTCTCATCGCGAGTATAAACGGCCAGCTTGGTGCGGAAACCGGGTTCGCGTGCAATGCCCTTGATCTCAATGGTCCCGTCGTTGATTTCCGAGACTTCCAACTGGAACAGCTTGATGACAAAACGCGGGTCAGCTCGCGACAGGATGATTTCCGGGCCATGCGGGCCGTTTTCAACCGCTTTGACATAACAGCGGATGCGTTCGCCAATCTGGTATTCCTCGGTCGGCACACGTTCGCGGTTGGGCAGGAGGGCCTCGTATTTGCCGAGGTCCACGCTCACGTCCGAACGGTCAAAACGCCGCACCACGCCGCTGATGATGTCGCCGACACGGTCCTTGAACTCCGTGAAAATCAACTGCTTCTCCGCACGGCGAATATGCTGCATTAAGGATTGCTTTGCATATTGCGAGGCGATGCGCCCGAAACCAGCGGGCGTGACTTCCACTTCCAGCTCATCGCCGAGTTGCGCGTCAGGCTTGATGCGCCGGGCATCGAAAACGGAGATTTGATCATGCTTGGAGAGCACCTTCTCAGAGACGACGAGCTTGGCAAAAGCCTTGATGTCGCCGGTCTTGGTATCGATGGCGCAACGCAGTTCACGCGCCGGGCCGACAGCTTTTTTAGCCGCAGACAGGAGCGATTCTTCAACGGCGGCAACAAGGACATCACGGCTGATGCCCTTTTCCCGCTCCCAAAAATCCAGGACGGCTAAAAAGTCTGCGTTCATAAAATACTTCGGTTTCCGGCACCCCTCGGCGGCAAGCCAAGGGAACAAAAAAGTCGGCAGATTTGATTCTTCCGACTTTGGCGCGCTGGCACTAAGACCAGCCATCTGTACCGTTGTGAATAAGATAATGGTTTGGCAGGCGGCGTCAAGGTTCAAATAGCCCTGTTTTGACCTCGTCGGGACGGGCTGCCGGACGTCCGGGCAGGCATAGCTGAAAACGTGAGTTTTCAGCCTTTCCGTTCCAATTGTTTTTCCCTTATAGCTGAAACCAAGTGAAACCAGGTGAAACAAGCTGAAACGCCTGGTCAAATTCCGCGTTCGGTAAGGCATTGGCAGCCTGCTAAGGCCTGCTGCGCGTCCGTCCTTCGGCATTTGCGCTAAGTGAAACGGCGCGGACAAGGCTCGCCTCCGCCAAGGCTTCGGCGAACAAGCTGTCTGCGCTCCCATGCGGATTATCCGACACAAGGCGAATTTATCCGACACACACGACTGGCAGCCCATGCCTGAAGCATTGCCTACAACCAGTTGTGGTGAGGACATTGGCAAAGTTTTATTTGGAGTGCGCGGACATGTCCGCGCTTTGGAACCGGGCGACATGTCGCCCGGAAGAAAA
>DASRBR010000234.1:0-2518 GCA_035653495.1 Verrucomicrobiia bacterium | reverse complement strand
CGATTCTTCTTGGTTGCGGGCTGGACGAAGAATTGAAGTGGGGCAAACCGTGTTACGCGTTTGAAGGGGGCAACGTGGTAGTCATCCAAGGCTTTAAAGCGTGCTGCGCGCTTTTGTTTTTCAAAGGCGCATTGTTGAAGGACCCAAATCATGTCCTGGTCAAGACCGGGGAGAACACAATCGTGGGCCGGCAAATGCGGTTCACCAATGTCCAGCAAATCCGCGAACTGGAGCCTGTCGTGAGGGCTTATATTCAGGAAGCGATCGAGATAGAGAAAGCCGGTTTGAAGGTGGATGTTGAAAAATCGGCAGCGCCCAAAATCCCCGAAGAATTAAAAAGTAAATTCGCTGAAAATGCCGCCTTGAAAAAAGCCTTTGAAGCGCTCACTCCGGGACGGCAACGAGGATACATTTTTTATTTCTCCGGAGCGAAACAATCCAAGACCCGGGAATCGAGGATTGAGAAGTGTATGCCGCAAATTCTCAAGGGAAAGGGATTTAATGAATAACAACACCAAGCGTTCCATCCTTCGCTGTGTCCACGTCATCCTTGGGATTCCGATTGTTGGTTATATTTACAGTCCCTTTGAAAAGCTTCCGCAGTACGCCCCGGCTACGCGGTTTGTCTTCCTGCCCGTAATTGTGATTTCTGGCTTTTGGATGTGGAAAGGCCATGTCGTTCGCCGATTGCTTTGGAAAGATCGGCCCGAAAAGCCGCTGCAGCGACGGGATTAACCCCAGTTGCGAAACTGACCTTATGTGATAATCTGCTTGTAGAAGCAAGGGTGTTGTGTCCCGCACGTTGAGATAAATTTTTCAGATTGATGCAGTCCCTTGCTCTCTGCGCCGCTTGACGTATTGAGCACGGATGATAGCCCGTATGTGGTGGAATTCCGCATGGCGCAGAGAGCAGGGGACGGGAGCGACTTAGTTCGAGATGTTCGCCCAAGGACTGGTTGAGCTGGCCGCTGTGCCAATTGGTCCGAAATCGTTACTGGGCTGGGTGATGTAATTTGTGGGGTTGGCGCTTGCCGTGTTCCGCACAACAATGTTGCCTGTATTACCACTCGTGATTTGCAATCCTGCGTTGCCGTTTGCGAGCAAATAGTTTCCATCCACGCGGCAATTGGTGCTGTTAAGAAAAATGCCCGTGACACCGTTACTGGCAATGAAGCAATCCACGATTTCGTCCTGGGCGCTTGCCACTACGCCATGGGCCCCATTGTTCGAAATGTTTGAATCTTTGATCACGCAGTTATTGAGGAGGCTGCAACCAAACAGCAGACTTCCATTCACGGAACAGCTTTGGATGGAGTCATAATTGCCGGCGTTGATCCCTATCTGGCAGGCCAGCACTTTCACATTCATGAAACTGTTTTGGCTGCCGGCAGAAGAATCAATTCCATTGCCGGGCCAGTTCTTAATGGCGCCGTTCTTCACCACGAGATTTGAATGAGTTCCTGACATGCTGATGGCGGCCAAAGCGCTCGACACGCCCGTGAGGGTGCATCCGTTGAGATCAATTGTAACGTCGTTGGTTGAAACGGTGATACCGTTGTTGCTTGCCAGTCCGGTCAGGTTGGTCGTCACATAATAAGAGCCGCTGGCGGTGATATTCGTGGGCAGGGCGGAAATCGGCGTGCGCGGCTCGATTTGCGAGAGCGTTTTCATTGTCGGCGCTGGCGGCCCGGGAGGCGTGAGATTGCCTTGGGCAACACTGGAAATTGTGGAGCAAAACAGTAGGAGAACCGCGACCTGAATTCCCGACAACAGATGATTTTTCATAGGCGTATTGAACCGGCTGTTTGCGGCTGACAAGCTGAAGTTTATAGCGGTCGCGTTCGTTTTTTCAATTCGAAAAACCGTTCGTTTTGCAGGGGAAAATCGTTTATATGATTAAATGGTTAAAAAGTTAAATGGTTACAACGTTGCAATTGCAATGCCGGTCTTTCGTCATGTAACGATGTAACGATTTAACCATGTAACCATTTAACTACGTAACCAACACTCAGTGCGCTTCCAGCCACGTATTTCCCGAGCCCATTTCCACTTCAATTGGCGTTTCTAAAAGAATCGCGGTTTTCATTTTGTCTTCGATCAATGGCCGCACCAATTCTTCTTCCGGACGATAAACATCAAAAACCAATTCGTCATGCACCTGCAGCAACATGCGCGTCTTGAATTTTTGTTCGAGGAGCGCGCGATGGATGTTGATCATCGCGATCTTGATCATGTCCGCGGCGCTGCCTTGGATGGGCGCGTTGATGGCGTTGCGTTCCGCCGCGCCGCGCACCGCGGCATTGGCTGAGCGGATGTCGCGGATGTATCGCCGCCGCCCAGTCACCGTCTCGACGTAGCCCTGCTTGCGCGCGAACTCGACGGTGTTGCGCATGTAACTGGCAATGCCCGGATATTTCGCGAAATATTGCTCGATGATGCTTGCCGCTTCCTTGCGCGGGATGCCGAGCCGTTGCGCGAGGCCGAATGCGGAAATGCCATACGCAATCCCGTAATTCAC
>DASRBR010000233.1:0-2277 GCA_035653495.1 Verrucomicrobiia bacterium | reverse complement strand
GACCGGTTCCATCTTGAACGCCATCGGGATTTTCGTGGGCGGCATTTGCGGATTGATCCTTGCCCGCCAGCTTGCCGCTTCCACGCAACTGGGTCTGAGAGGCTTGATGGGCATCATCACCGTGCTGGTCGGCTTGCACATGACCTGGGCCGGACTAAACGGGAGCTTTTTCCAGGTTTTCAAGCAAATTGTCATCATGATTTTGGCGCTGATGCTCGGCAGCATCATCGGCCGGCTGCTTCACATTCAACGCGGGCTCAATTTGTTGGGCCAGTATGCAACCAAACGCTTCGAAGCCGCGCGACCGGATGACCCCAACCGCTGGAGCGAAGGTTTCACCGTCTGCGCGCTGTTGTTTTGCGCGGGGCCGTTGGGCCCAATCGGCGCCATCGAGGATGGTTTGCTCGGCAACTGGCAGCCGCTGGCCATCAAAATGGTCATGGACGGCCTTGCCGCGATGGGATTTGTCGGCATTTTTGGCTGGGGCGTCGTGTTGTCCGCCGTGCCTGTGCTGGCGTATCAAGGGACCATCACGCTGCTGGCGCACCGGCTCGAACCGCTGCTGCAGGAGCGTGCCTTGCTCGATTCCGTCAGTGCCGTTGGCGGCATGCTCGTCTTTTGCGTCGCTTTGATCGTGATGGAACTGAAAAAAATCCAGCTCGGCGATTATCTTCCCAGCCTTGCCGTCGCGCCATTGATCACCTGGCTTTGGCGCTGAAACGATTTCTTCTGACGAAAAAACCAAGCCGAAAATGTGAACAACTTTTTTTCGTTGGTGTTTTTTTGTAGGCACGTATGAAAAATCATTTTTGCCCTGCAAACATTGGCTTTTTCCGCATTTGTTCACAAAGCGAAAAAACTCTGGGGTGAGCACCCCATTGTTAAAAATTTTTGCAAGTTTCATTTTCGGCACCATGGAAACGTTACAATCTCGAATGCAGGCACAATCGGACTTTGCCATGGAAACAAAACCACCTTTCAACGTCGTCATTGTGTACGAAGATTTTGCCGCGGGAAAGCACGCCAAGGAAACCTACGACTATCTTGTGCATCAATTGGGCCGTGATTTCGACTTCACCAATCAAATGTGGAAGTTCGACCTCCTCGGCAATTCGAAGATGAACGAACTCGCGGTCAAGGACGCCGTCATGGCCGATTTGATCATCGTTTCGACGCACGGCAAGGATGAATTGCCTGAAGAAGTGAAGTCATGGATCGAGCACTGGGTCATCTTGAAGAGCAACGCCATGGCGCTGGTTTATCTGGTGGACCAACCGAGCATCCAGGAAGCTCCCGAAGCGGCTGTCACGCGCAGTTATTTGCAGGACGCCGCCAGACGCGCGGCCATCGGCTTCTTCGCCCAGCCCAACGACTGGCCCGATCAGGACGACGATTATTCACTCCAACAATTTTCCGAACGCGCCGAGCGCACTTCCAGCTTCATGGCCGATCTCATCCAGCACAATTCGATGGGACTGCAATATCACTCGGCCATCCCGGTGTATGCCGGCACTGCGCGCTGGGGCATCAACGAATAAGCCGCCAATCCGTTTCATGGCCAGGAAACTTCATCCGCTTGAGGAGCGCGCCCTTGTTCAGTCCGCGCCGCCCTTTGAAAAAGCGTTCCGAAAAAACGGCTGCCGGGCGCGCCGCGAGCAAGCCCCTCCCGCATTGCCCCTTCAATCCGAACGCTTGGATTCCGCAGGCGAGCTGCCCAATTGGGCCCAATGCTCCTGGCCCGACGAATGGGGCTGGTAAATCCCGAACTTAAAATCAAAACCCCTGCAAAGCTCCAAGCGCTGACAAATGCTTGGAGCTTTGATTTTTCCAGTCTGATTCGTCCTGAAAGGACAACTGGATATTAGCCAGCCACAACGTGGCTGGTCTGGGTGCCAAGGGCATCGCGTCCTGTAAGAACGCGGGACACCAGATGCAGCACAAAAGACCTCCTTTCGTCCTTTCAGGACGTGACAACCCTACGCCGGTCACCAGACAGTTCGTGCCTGGCTAATTTCCTTTGCTCCGTCGGAGCAAACAAGCGGAGCCCTTGATCGACAAATTGCGATAAAATTTTTTTTAAATTATTTCCGAACTAAAATCGCCTTTGCATCGTTATACTCATTGTGACGAGCATTGGGCCGCAACCCATCAACCGGATGTTTCACCGCAACGAAAGGCGCACAACCTGATGTCCGGCTCATTTTTCAACTCGTTGCCGCCGTTGTTCGGGAGGTCCGACGAACAGGCGATGTGGCGCGTCAAGATGCAGGACGACGC
>DASRBR010000232.1:0-13082 GCA_035653495.1 Verrucomicrobiia bacterium | reverse complement strand
CCCCGATCACTGCTTCTCTCGGCGGGAATGGAAACGGCGTCTTGGAAATTTCTTGGGAGGCAATCGCAGGCGATGCGTATCAGGTGCAATACAAAGAGGCGAGTCTTGCGGGCAATTGGCAAAATCTTGGAAATCCTGTGATCGCGACAAATTCGATCGCCAGCCTCACCGATGAATCACAAGCATCAAACAGACAACGCTTCTATCGAATCAAGCTCCTGCCTTAAACTTCCACCGAGTATTCTTGAAAAAGGAAAAACCCGGGAAGAGCTTCCCGGGTTTTTTGAATCTGCTTCGAACAGCCGATTAGTTGAGCACGTGATTCGAGCTCGAAATCTGGCAGGTAGGAGCGGTGGAGAGGTTCTGGATGCTGTAGCTCGTCGCAAAGGAGGCCGAGGCGTCCAAAGGACAGACTGGCAACGAACCCTGCAGACCACGGCCCATGTAGGGCTGGATGTTGGCCGCCGACGGAGTGGCCGTGGCGTTGGCTTTGTTTTCCAAAGCCCATTCCTGCTTCGCACCGTCGATCTGACGGAGGTTATTGATACAGGCATTTTGCTGCGCCGTGGTGCGGGCGTGCACGAAGTTGGGGATCGCGATGGCGGCCAACAGACCGATGATGGCCACGACGATCATGATCTCAATCAGCGTGAAGCCCTTCTTTGTGAGTTTGTTGAGTTTCATACTTTTTGACTGATGCTTTCTGTTCACAGTCCGAACATCGCCGCCGGCGGGTTTATATGAGTGCTGCTTTGTTCGTTTAATTGCCGGCAGCCAACTGCGCTTTTGCTTTAAGCAACGAAGATGCCAAGCATCCTTGCGAAAATGCTGATTTGCTCAGTCCAATTCATCCGACAACATCATCGTAAAGTGCTGTGTTTCCGTGGCTTTTTACGGCGTTTTTATTCATCTTTTAAGCTCTCCGTGTCTTGTATCTTGAGTCACTGTCCCAAAGTGGGACAATGCCCGCTTTACCCGCTTGTCGCCGTTGGCTCGTCTCCATTATCATTCGTGATATGGCAATCGCACGCGATGCGCGGATTTATGTGGCAGGACATCGTGGATTGGTGGGCAGCGCCATCTGGCGCAAGCTGACTCAATCCGGTTTCACGCATTTGATTGGCCGCACTCGCAAGGAAGTCGACCTCCTCAATGCCACGGCAGTCAGTGAATTCTACCGCGCTGAAAAACCCGAATACGTCTTTGTCGCCGCGGCAAAAGTCGGTGGCATTCTGGCGAACGATCAACAGCCGGTTCCGTTCTTGTATGAGAACCTGCTCATCCAAAACAACCTCATTCATGGCGCCTACGAACACGGCGCGCGCAAGCTGCTCTTTCTCGGCAGCACCTGCATCTATCCCAAGCTCGCACCGCAACCGCTCAAGGAAGACTATCTCCTTTCCGGCCCGCTGGAACCGACCAACCAATGGTACGCCATCGCCAAAATTGCCGGCATCAAGCTCTGTGAAGCCTTCCGCCAGCAGCACGGATGCGATTTCATCTCCGCGCTGCCCACGAATCTTTACGGCCCGAACGACAACTACGACCTGCAAACTTCCCACGTCCTTCCGGCGCTCATCCGCAAGTTTCACGATGCCAAAATCACCGGCGCAAAGACCGTCACCTGCTGGGGCACTGGCGCGCCTTTGCGCGAGTTTCTCCACTCCGATGACCTTGCCGCCGCCTGTCTTTTCCTGATGGAAAATTACAGCGACCCCAAAATCATCAATGTCGGTTTCGGCTCGGACGTCTCCATCCGCGAACTGGCCGATTTGGTGAAGAACATCGTCGGCTTCCAGGGCGAAATCGTCTGGGACCAATCCAAGCCCGATGGCACGCCGCGCAAGCTGACCGACAGCTCACGCATCTTCGCGCTTGGCTGGAAACCGAGGATAGACCTTGCCACCGGCATCCGCATGGTCTATGCCGATTTCGTTTCGCGCTCTCATTCGTCAAAGCACAACCCGCAACCCTCCCTTACTGCGGTTCAATCTTGATGGTGTGCGTCACCGGCACAAACGCCGCCTTCACCGCCGCAACCAGGCCCCTTCGCTCCTCTTCCTCGCGAAGCACAGTCCCTTCCATGTCGGCTTTGCCGTCATCCCCGTGAAAATGCTTTTTGATTTCGTCCGTTTCAAAAGCCTGCTTGGCCGCGACCGCCTCATCCACTTTGTTGAACGCATCTGAAAATGGATTCACCAAAAATTCCTGCGCGAGATTGATGCCGCGCGCCAATTCCTGCGCCTTGAAAACTTTCGATTCATCGCCCCAGGTGATTTTGTAAGCGCCCGCCCTCGGCCGTTTCACGATCAATATCATCCGGTTCAAGTCCGAATTGAACGGCACCAGCATCGTTCCCGAATGGATGTTGTCGTCCTTGGAAACGTCCCCTTCCCCGATGCAAAACGGATAACGATGGCTGCGGATGCGCAACTCGCCATCCTTGAAGCCGAGCAGTTCGTGGCCCGGCGAGACCTTCGCTCTCTTCGATTTCATGTCCACCGTGAACGTCCCGATGTCGCCGTCCAGGCCGAACTGGCGCAAAAATTCGTAAGCCATCACCACATGCCCCGCCCAATTCGGATGCACCCCGTCCATTCCGGCGATGTTGTAATTCGTCCCGTATTTGAGTTGCGCCTCGTGGCCCTCGACCAGCATCGGCCAAAAAATGTCCGCGAACGCCACCCTCTCCCGCTTGGCCACCTGCAAGCCGATGTTCCGAAGCTGGCAAAGGTTCATATTCAAATCCTGGACGGTTGCCTTCCGATCGCCAACCCACGTCGGCGTTTTGCCGACGCATCCCGCCGAGCCTTCCACCACGCGCGCCCCGTGTTTCTTGAAAGCTTCATCAATCGCGATTGAGTTCGATTGGTAAACCGCACCGATGCGATCTTCGTAAGCTCGATACTCGTGGTCGTTCATGCCGTAACAAGTCGTCGCAATCGTCGGCTTGAAACGCAGGCAATCATTGGTCATGCGCGCGAGAAAGCCCGGCGCCTTCTCGCCGCTCCAGCCGTATTGACGCACCGAAATGTTCAATTCGGGCGCGCACACCGTCAGATACGTTTCCATGATGCGTGAATACTTCTTTTGCTCGGTGATGGAATCGCCGCAGATCGCCAGCCGGTCCCCGACAACCAGATAATGTCTCATGGGCGGCGGCGCCTTGAGCGGATGAAACGGCGCAAAGAAAGGATCGTCGGGTTTAATCTCCTCGTTTTGCACAAACGGTGTGAACGCCAGCCCGGTGACCAATGCCAAAAGAATTACCGTAGATTTTGAGCCCATAGTGTTGTGTGGGAGTTTGTACAAAGTTGGACGCTCAAATGCAAGCGGCAGACAGAATCCGCAACAGCCGCATTTGCATCCCGCGCGAAATTGTTATTGAATCCGGGTGAAAACCGATTACTTATCATTTCAGATACCGAACTGATTTAACAAAGTGAAACTGACTGACCTGCGGGGCATCCTGCAATACATTCCGCGCTTTCGCGAGAAGACTTTCATTCTCAGCATCGATGGCGCAATCATCACGGATGAAAATTTCGCGAACATCCTCCTGGACATCGCCGTCCTGCGTTCGCTGAACATCCGCGTGGTGCTCGCCCACGGCGCTGGCGCGCAGGTCAAGGCCCTTGCCGAGGAACAAAACGTCAAGGCGTCCGACCTCGACGGCACGGGCATCACCGACGCCGACACTCTCAAGCTCGCCTTGACCGCCGCGAATCGGCTCACGCATGAAATCCTCGAAGGACTTTCCGCGAACGACCTTCGCGCGGCATCTTCGAACGCCATCATTGCGCATCCCCTGGGCATCATCCAGGGCGTGGACCATCTGTTCACCGGCAAGGTCGAGCGCGTGGATGTCGAGTTGCTCCAGACATTGCTCGCGCAGGGCATCATTCCGGTGATACCGCCGCTTGGCTTCGATGGCGACGGCAAAACGTATCGCGTCAATTCTGACAGCGTTGCGGTGGAAGTGGCCGATGCGTTGAAGGCGACGAAATTGATTTTCATCACCACGAGCGACGGTTTGATGTATCAGGGCCAGCTCATCCGGCAAATCATCGTGGGTGAATTGAAGGCACTTTTGAGCAAGCCGGATTTTGCGCCGGAATCGATGTCCAAGGCGCGTCATGCCGTCGCCGCGTGCAATGTGGGCATCCAGCGCGTTCACATCATCAACGGCCGCGTCGATGAAGGTTTGCTGGCGGAAGTGTTCTCCAACGAAGGCATCGGCACGCTGGTTTACGCGAATGAATATCAACAGGTGCGCCCGGCGAAGAAAAAGGACATCCGCAGCATCCAGATGTTGACGAAAGGTTCCGTCGAAAACGACGAACTCGTCAAACGAACGCGCAGCATGATCGAGAAACAGCTCAACGATTACTACATTTTTGAGATTGATAAAAACCCGGTCGCTTGCGTGGCGTTGCATGTTTATCCGGACGCGAACAAGGGCGAGCTGGCGTGTCTCTATGTGAGCCCCTCGCACGAAAACCAGGGCATCGGCCAGAAGCTGGTCCAGTTTGTCGAGACCAAGGCGCGTGAAATCGGCTTGAGCGAACTCCTGACACTTTCGACCCAGGCGTTCACCTATTTCCAATCCAAGGCCGGATTTTCCGAAGGCACGCCCGACGATTTGCCACCCTCCCGCCGCGAAAAATATGACCAAAGCGGCCGCAATTCGAAGGTGTTGGTGAAGAAGTTGGGGAAGGCGGCAGAAGTGGTTAAATAGTTACATGGTTACATAGTTACAAGGTTAGAGGGTATTCCAAACATTGCTGACGATATAACCATGTAACCATGTAACCATTCAACGCCCCCTTGACAATTCCCCTGCCCTGACTCATAAACGCGCCATGCTGTCTCGCATCGGCCACCTGTTGCTGATCCTCGCGCTGCTCGCGGCGGCGGACGGCCATTTGGCGGCGTTGCAATCGGTCGCATGGGCAAAGATGTTCGCGGACAACGCGCGCATTGACTCCTTCTCGCAAGCGCTGGAAAAAACTTTCGATGGCAAACATCCCTGCCGGCTTTGCAAATGCATCGCCCGTGCGCGTCAGCAGGAAAAGAAATCCACCGTCCAGTTCGAGATCAAGAAACTCGAATTTCTCCGCGAAACCGTCGCGTTCGTCATCGTCTCGCCGAATCATTTCTTTTTTCTGGATGATCGCCAGGATAATTTCTCGTCATTGATCCAGTCTCCGCCTGTTCCGCCGCCCCGGCAATTTCCCGCCTAAATCTTCTGTTGCCCAAATTGCGTCGCGTTCGCGCGGCGACAATCCTTTCTCCCGTATCAGTTGTGTCGCATGCGCATTGAAGCGTGTGTGATGGAAAATCCGTTAAAAAGCAATTTACCGAGACGATGTTTTATGAAGTTCAAGAATTCTTTAAAGCTGGCGGCGCTCGCCGGGGTGGCGGCGACTGTGCTTGCGCCGGATGCCGCGCGGGCGTGCGCCTGCGGCTGCAGCGTGTTTGATGTTGCAACCAGTTCGATGCTGCCGCAAGGAGCCGGCGGGATGGCCTATTTGGAAATGGATTACCAGAACCAATATCGCAATTGGAGCGGTAATTCGCCATCGTCCGCCATCAAAAATCCTGACAAGGAAATCCGCACGCTGTTCCTCGTCGCAGGGCTCCAATATTTTTTCAATCGCGAGTGGGGCATCCAAGTCGAGGTGCCGTATGATTTTCGCACGTTCAAAACGGAGAGCGCCAATCCGAATGCCCCGCCCGGCGCCATCGCCGCGTTGCAGTGGAGCGACATTGGTGACATGCGGGTCAAGGGCATTTACACCGGGTTTACGGATGACCTGTCGATCGGCCTTGATTTCGGGCTCAAGCTGCCGACCGGCAGTTACACGCACAATGACGCGTTTGGCGACGTTGACCGCGACACCCAACTGGGCACCGGCAGCACGGACCTGCTCCTGGGCGGATTTTACCGGCGGCATATCACGGAAAAAATTCCGTTGACCTTGTTCGCGCAAACCGAACTGGACCTGCCGATGCTTATCCGCGATGATTACCGGCCCGGCATCGAACTGGACTCGGCGGTGGGAGTTTATTACGAGGGATGGAAGCTCGGGCGGGTCAGGATAACGCCAGTTGCGCAGGTCATTTTTTCCGAACGGACGAGCGACAGCGGCCAAAACGCGGCCAACCCGGTGGCGTCGGGTTACCAGCGGCTTTTGCTTTCACCGGGACTTGAATTGCACATGCATCCCATCAGCGTGTATGCGGACGTGGAATTTCCCGTGTTCCAGCACATGGTCGGAAATCAACTCGTCGCGCCGGCCCTTTTCAAGTTGGTGTTTTCGTATCACTTTTGACGGGCAGGAAAAAACTCTAAATCCTGCGCTGTTCCCAGATTTCCACGTTGAGAAAACGGGAAAAATGGGCCAACTCGTCCGCCTTCACGCGGCGACCGCCATAAGGTACTGATGAGAATTTCAACGAAAGGCGATATTCCAAATCCTCCAAATTGTCTTCTCTGGCAATGTTTCAGAAATGAAACATTTAAAGTTGAAATCCGCCTGTTGAGTGTTATTCTCACGAGCCAGAACCCAGCATTAGTGAAGTGAAATCAAACCTACAAACTTGCTATGAAAAGATTAATGCTCGGGGTCTCATGCGCCGCAATTGCGGGCGTGCTCACAGTTCATGCTCAGGTGATCATTTGGCAATCACCCCAGGTCATCTCCGGGGCTCCTGATGTACTCACCAACGGAACCTATTTTGGTTCCTGGGCGCCTTACGATGCCAACGCAAACACCATGCCGGTGAATGGCGTGACGTTTCAAGGCTTCTCGGATTTGCCCAGTCTGGCCTCAAGTTTCGCGGGCGGCCAAAATGGCTATAACCAATTTGGATCGCCCGCGACTCCTGACGCCAATTACAACAATCTCCTGCAGTATGCCACGTTTGCCAACGGCGACAGTCTCACCTTCAGTTGGGGCGGCATGACACCCGGCCACACCTACGAAGTCCAATTATGGGCGAATGATTCCCGCGGTGTGACAGGGGCGCGTTGGGAAAATTGCAGCGGGGGGGACGTCGGCACCACCTCGTATGGAACTGACACGTCGGACCCGGTTGGTTATTCTTCACCAATCTTCAGCGGCAACGCCACAGCCGGATATTATATTGTGGGCACATTTGTGGCGGACAACTCGGGTGCGGAGGAAATTAATTTGAAAGCATTCGGCTCAAGCAGTTCCAGCGCGCAACTGAATCTCCTGCAAGTCCGCGACATCACCAGTCCAGCCTCTCAACCGGTCAATGGCGGATATTCCGCCGCCGTGATGGCTGACAGTCCGCTCGCCTATTATCGGCTTAATGAACGAAAGCCGTGGGCGCCGGACATCGCCACCAATCTCGGGAGTCTTGGCGCGTCGGGGAACGCGACTAATTTCCCCGGCGTGGGGCATTCGGCCCCTGGAGCCATTGTTGGCGACGCGGACACGGCATTGACCTACAGCGCCATTGACACCAATTCAGACGACGGCGGCGTACCGACGATCATTCCTTACAACGCCGCCCTGAACACTTCCGGTTCGTTCACGATTGAGGCATGGCTTCGCCCAACTGAGGAAGGCAATGGCAACGCGCAATCTCCGATGTTCAATCGCGATCCCAACGACGGCAATGCTCCCAATCGCGCCGGTTGGGATTTCTTCCAGCGAAATTCAGGCACCGGTTGGAATTGGCGCCTGTTCAATGGCATTGGGCATGACAAAGTGTTCGACCTGACCGGCGGACCTTACACCATCGGCCAATGGTGCCACTTGGTGGCGGTTTACGATTCCACGGTGCCCTCGGCGACGCTTTACCTCAACGGCGTGCAGGTCGCTTTCAACAATGTCCCGCAGGAGGGCTCTTACAATCCGAACACTTATGCGCCGATGTCCATCGGCAGCTATTCCGATGGCTCGCAGAATCCGTTCGTCGGCGATATTGATGAATTTGCCTTTTACGGCACAGCATTGTCGGCGGCCCGTGTCCTGGCACATTACCAGAATGGGACCAATTCTTCCCGGAGTGTTGCGTACAAATCACTCGTGCTGTCGGACAATCCGTTGGAATACCTGCGGATGGATTCGCCGGCAGTGAATGTTGCGGCAAACAGCGGCAGCCTTGGTCCGAACGCCAATGGCACGGATTCCAATACCGGCAATCCGCTGGCCGGCCCTGACGCGCCGCTTTTCCCCGGTTTTGAAGCGACCAATCTCGCGCTGTCCTTCGACGGCCTTGATCAATATGTTGAGCTGTCGAACCCGACGGGCCTCAACTTCATTGGGCCAATCACCTTGGAAGCCTGGATCCAACCCGCGGCAAGCCAGAATATCTTCGGTGATATCATCGCCCACGGCGTGAATGATGACGGCTCGGCGGAAGTCGCGTTGCGTCTGAACGACACTTCCAGCTATCAGATCTCATCCTATGACGGGACCACCAGTTACGGCACCACCGCCCCAATCCCATCAGAGGATTTGGGAACGACCAATTGGGTCTATTTGGTCGGAACGTATGATGGCACAAGTTGGAATCTCTATCGCAACGGCGTGCTGGTTGGCTCTTCGAGTGCTGCTGAAGGGTCTCTGATCGTGCCGAATGCCAACTGGGCCATCGGCGCGCGTGGAAGGTGGAAGTACGCGACCGGCTATCCTTTCAGCGGACTGGACCGGCAATTCACCGGCGCGATTGATGAAGCGGCCATTTATGATCACGCCCTGACACCGGACCGTGTGAAAGCCCATTACGCCGAAAGTTTGGCCGGCCTTAAAATCAGTTCCTCCGCTGGACAGGTGACACTGACCTGGGTTCTCGGCACTTTGGTCAGTTCCACCAACGTCAACGGACCGTACTCCATAGTCTCGGGCGCTACTTCTCCGTATCATCCGACGGTGAGCGGAGGCGCGCGTTTCTATCGGCTCAAATATTGAACAAATCTCACGGCCGCAGAAGCTCTAAAAAACTTGAGATTGCATTGAGTGTCAGGGCAGTGCATTGCATCGCCCTGACTTTTCTACGCCGCGCGCGGCTCCCAGATTTCCACGTTGAGAAAACGGGAAAAATGGGCCAGTGGCGGCGCGTCCGGCTGCCGGATTCCAAGTCTGCTGATCATGGTGGAACGATGCGAAAGGACTGTCGCTTCTTCGAGTTCCCATGGGCGATGATGGATGCGGACGAGATTCAGTTTGCCGCCGTCCTTGACGAAAAAGCCGTAACGTTCGACGAGGAAAAACTCGAGTGAATCCAGCGTGGCTTCGCCCAAATGTTTGCCGACGGTCCATCGCGCGGAAAATTCTGCGCTGGCATCGAACCGTTTGGAACGGAAATCGAAAGCGCTTCCGTCGCGTGCGAAATGCATGTCCGCCTTGAAATACGGCGCGGCATAAAGAACTCGCGCCGCGATGACGGGAATGGCCTTGGACGCGTCCAGCGAGAAAAAATAAACGCCGGGCACGCCGTCATGATGAACATAGGTGCGGACATTCAATTCGAGGAGGGAAGAGAGTCCGGGGATCGCGGGCAAATGGTTGAAACGCACGCCGCTCATCGCAAATGGCGTCACGCCGATCCACGCCTGGTCATCGAACGTGTCAATTTCAAGCTCATTTGGGACCAATGAACGGATGAGCGAAGGATCGATTTGCCAGTGCAGAAACAAAAGATTTTCCCAGTTTTGCAGCATGACGGGGCCGGTGGACGGTCGTTCACGAATGGCCAGACGGTTGATGGAATGCTCAATGGCACTCATTGAAGGTTAAAACTCCTTAAACGCACGTTAACACATTTTGCGGAAACATAAAATCCGTTCAGAGTGGGTGATTCCCTCTATTGTTCGCGTTTCATCCCGGCCTTATGCAGTTGGAGCATCGACGCGCAAGGCCGCCTCACGCTTGACCTGCGCGCGGCGTTGCACTTTCATCGTCAGTCGCATGAGCAATGTCGTAAGCAATGGCAATGTCGTAAGCAATGTTCGTCCTGAGCCGGACCGTTTGATGGTGGACCTCGCCGAATACGTTTCGGGTTATCACATTCAAAGCGGCGAAGCCTACCAAACCGCGCGTATTTGCCTGATGGACACGCTCGGCTGCGGCATACTGGCGTTGAATTATCCGGCGTGCACGAAGTTGCTCGGCCCGGTTCTGCCGGGAACAACGGTCCCCAACGGCAGCCGCGTGCCGGGAACGCGGTTCAAGCTCGATCCCATTGCCGCCGCGTTCAACATCGGTTGCGCGATTCGCTGGCTCGATTTCAACGACGCCTGGCTCGCGGCCGAATGGGGCCATCCGTCCGATAATCTGGGGGCGATTTTGTCGGTGTCCGATTTCACCAGCCGCCGTCAACGCGCCGAAGGCAAAAAGCCATATACCATCCGCGACGTGCTGACCGCGATGATCAAGGCGCACGAAATCCAGGGAATGCTCGCGTTGGAAAACAGTTTCAACCGGGTCGGCCTGGACCACGTCATTTTGGTGCGCGTGGCTTCGACGGCGGTCGCGACGCATCTGCTCGGCGGCAATCGCGAACAGATCATCAACGCTATTTCCAACGCATGGATCGATGGCGGGGCGTTGCGAACGTATCGTCATGCGCCCAACACCGGCTCGCGCAAATCATGGGCGGCGGGCGATGCCACCAGCCGCGGCGTGCAACACGCGTTGATGGCCATGAAGGGCGAAATGGGCTATCCGTCTGCATTGACGGCGAAGACATGGGGTTTTCAGGATGTTATCATGCGCGGGCAGCCGGTGAAGCTTTCGAACCCGCTCACTTCGTATGTGATGGAAAACGTTCTTTTCAAGGTCTCGTTTCCTGCCGAGTTCCACGCGCAAACTGCCGTCGAGGCTGCGATAAAATTGCATCCCCTGGTGAAGAACCGCCTGGAAGACATCGAGCAGATCGTTATCACCACGCAGGAATCCGCCTTGCGCATCATTGACAAGACGGGACCGCTCTATAATCCAGCCGACCGCGATCATTGCATCCAATACATGACGGCCATCGGATTGATTTTCGGAAAACTCGACGCGAATGATTACGAGGACGAGACGGCGAAAGATCCGCGCATCGATGCGTTGCGGGCGAAAATGGTCGTGAAGGAAGACAAGCGTTACACGCGTGAATATTTGGAACCCGACAAACGTTCCATCGCCAACGCGGTGCAGGTTTTTTTCAAGGACCGCAAATCCACGCCGAAGACCGAAGTGGAATATCCCATCGGGCATCGGAGGCGGCGCGCGGAGGCGATTCCGCTTTTGATGAACAAATTCAAGGCGAATCTCGCGTCGCATCTTCCCGCGCATCGGGTGGAAAACATTTTGAACATCTGCAACGACCCGGCGCGCCTCGAAGCCATGCCGGTGCATGAATTTGTGGACCATTTTGCGTTGTGAGCGGGGATGGCAGAGTTAATCCAGGGCGAGCATGAAAACAAATCTGGCAGGGAAATGGATCATCATCACGGGTGCGTCGAGCGGGTTCGGCGCGGCGGCGGCGCGGGCTTTTGGCGCGGAAGGAACGAAATTGTTGATCGGCGCGCGACGGCTTGACCGGCTTGAACGCATTGCCAAGGAAGCCAAAAAAGCCGGCGCTGCCGAGGCGCATTTTCATGCGTTGGATGTTTCGAAAACTTCGAGCGTGAATGAATTTGTCGCGTGGTGCAAAGAGCAAGTCGCCCGCGACACGCAGCACGAGCCAAGAAATACGATTGACGTTCTCATCAACAACGCTGGCGGCGCGATGGGTTTGGACACTGTGGCTGAAGGGAAGGATGACGATTGGGAAACGATGCTGCAAACCAACGTGCTGGGTGTGCTGCGGATGACGCGCGCGGTGTTGCCGTTGATGTTGAAAAATCCCGGCAGTTCCATCCTGAACATTGGTTCGCTGGCGGGACGTGTGGCGTATGAAGGTGGAGCTGCTTATTGCGCGGCAAAAGCCGGCGAATTGCAGATCACGCGCTCGTTGCGATTGGAACTTAGCGGCACGGGCATCCGCGTTTGTACGATTGACCCCGGCCTGGCAAAAACGGATTTCTCGCTCGTGCGTTTCAAAGGAAACGCGGCCAAAGCCGAGAAACCTTACGAAGGAACGCATCCCTTGATTGCCGAAGACATCGCCGAGGCTCTCGTCTGGGTCGCCAATCGACCGCCGCACGTGAACATTGACGAAATGCTCATCAAACCGACCGACCAGGCGGCGATATATAAGGTTTATCGCAGAAAGAGGTGAGCATTATTACGCTAAAGTTAAATGGTTAAAATCGTTAAATCGTTAAAATAGCGCGGACGGCAGGTAGATGGTCATTTAACGTTTCACCAATTAACCCATTTAACTGCCCCGCTCACTTTCCCGCCGTAATCATTGGAAAATCATCGGTGCGAAAAGGCGTGGCGGGCAGGCCGTCTTCATTCCACAAATTCACCACCGGACAATCGGCCCAGCCGTAACGCACGGCAACGGGATGCTGCACGTCAGGCGAACTGACCATAATCTTCGTGCGCTTGCTGCCGGCGCTCATTGAGGCACTCGCGGAAACCGAGATGATACCCGCATCCGCGTTCCATTGGGCCGTCTTTTCGTTGCCGATGATAACCGCCTTGGCCCAGACGAATTTATGGTCGTCGCCGCAGATGGCAAAGCCTTTCAAGTCCCCGTCGCGCGCGACCAATCCTTTGCCGACATGGTCAAAGCTCAGAATCGCCTTGTCGCCGTCGATTTTCATTTTTTTGAAAACCGGCCCGGAATATTCGATGGGTTCGCCGTAAGCGATGCCGCGTGCCGCAATCGCCAGGCGCGCACCGACCGGTTGTTTTTTGGTCGGATGGATGTTCTTCGGGTCGCCGACGTCCGTGATGACGGCGATGCCAACCTTCAAAATTTTCGTGGCGAGCAACTGCGCCTCGCGCAATTCCGCCCAAGTGCTTTCGGATGGCTGCTCCTTGATGGCCATGAAGGGCGCGAGTTGCACCGCGAGGAAAGTCATCTGCGGCTCGTTCCAGTCGTGACGCCAATTGCGGATCATGTCGGGAAAAGCGAACGATACTGCTCGGCGCGGCCCGCGTTCG
>DASRBR010000231.1:0-8854 GCA_035653495.1 Verrucomicrobiia bacterium | reverse complement strand
CGAGGCTTTCAATCATCTGCTCTATGGCATCCGCGAGCGCAAAGGCTTCGTCCAATTGACCGGCGAAGTTGGCGCGGGAAAGACCACCCTTTGCCGCGCGTTGCTCGAACAACTCGGCAACAATTTCTCCACAGCCCTCATCCTCAACCCAGTCCTCAACACGGATGAGCTGGTGAAAGCCGTCGCGATGGAATTTGGCTTGCAAGTCCGGGGTATGGACCGTTTGGAGATGGTGCAGGTCATCAACGATTTTTTGCTCCGCCAAATGGCGGAGAACCGCGAGACGGTGCTCATCATTGACGAGGCGCAGGACTTGACCAACGAACTGCTCGAACAAGTGCGCCTTCTGTCCAATCTGGAGACAGATGACCGGAAATTGCTCCAGATCGTGTTGATGGGCCAGCCGGAATTGCGCGACCGCCTGAATGCCCATAGTTTGCGGCAATTGCGCCAGCGCATCACTGTTCGTTACCATCTAAATCCGCTGCGCCGCGCGGAAGTGGCACAGTATGTGCAGCATCGGTTGCAGGTATCCGGGGCGCGTGGCGCGCCGTACTTTACCCAGCCTGCCCTGTGGCGGATTCACCGCTACAGCAAAGGCATCCCGCGCCTCGTGAACGCGGTTTGCGACAAGGCGTTGCTGGCCGGATTTGTCGAGCAACGCGATCGGATTGATTTCCGCCTCGTCGGACGGGCGTTGCGGGAATTGGAAGGCAACATCGAAGCATGAGTTTGATCAACGATGCCTTGAAACAGGCAAGATGCGCGCAGCCAAACGCCTCAGCCACGGCTGACGTGCCGCTTTTGCGCCCCGATTTTTCGCAGCGCCGCTCGCCCGTTGGCAGCAGCCTGCTTTTGGCCGGGCTGATTGTGGTCAGCCTGCTTCTGGCCGCATTGCTGCTCTTGCAATGGTTCCGCAGCGGCAGCCAAATCACCGTTAGGGCCCGAACAACGCCCGATTCGCAAACCGTCCAAACCGCGCCCGCGCCGCAATCAACGGCTCCAGCCGCAGCAACTCAAGCTTCAGGCCAAATCGCTCCGGAAAAAACTGCGAGCAATAATGCAACCGGTGCGTTGGCAGCACCTGCACCTGCTTCCCAATCAACTTCGACAACAAACGCCCCAGCAATTATTGCAGCACCCGCGCCGCCTCCGCCGCCCACCTATAAATTGCAAAGTCTTTTTTACCGAGCAAAAGACCCTTCCGCGGTTATCAACGGAAAAACATTATTCATCGGCGATCGCGTTGGAGAAGCGCATGTGGTCGCGATTTCCAAGGACTCTGTCACCATCAAGACAAAGCAAGGCGAGACAAAGATTTTGGAACTGGACTATTAGAGAGATTCCAATATTCGCAGCCGCCGAAATTGCTTCAGTCATTTCATCCTTTGCACCCGCAAACTTAAGTTGCGCACCTGCATGGAAACATCAAAGATGCCGGGCAATTCCCAACCCATGTTCATGCCGCCGATGGCGTAATCCGCCGGGTCTTTGGAACCCTTTACAAAACCGCGCGACCATGCGGTGTTCAACGCCTCAAGCATCATCGGCAGCAGGTCCTTGTCAATCACCACCCAGCCGCCATCTTGTGCGCTGGCGGTGGTGAACTCCCGGCCATCCGGCGTAAAGATGAATTTCGCCGTCCCGCCAAAATCCTGCTCCTTGAATGCTTTTGGGAACCTGCTGCGGTTGTCATAAATCGGCACGCCAAACCAGACAAGATCGCCAAAACCAGCCGAATGCCGGTCCCGGTTTTGCACGGTGAAATAAATCGTGAACTGCGCCGCGTGCAAATCCGGCGTGTAATCCTTTTCCTGCACCAATTGCGAACGCAGCAGCCGCGTCTCGACATGAAATTTCGCCCTGCTCAAATCTTTCAAATAAGCAGGCGGCTCGAATTCCTGCTCGACCAGCAGATGCACCCACGGCTCGGAAGGCGATTGCCGCGCGCGTGTTCCATATTCCGCGCCGGCGTTTGCAGCGAGGACCAGGTCCGATGTTTCCCCAAGCACTACTGATTTTGCCGCGTTGCTGTAAATCAGCATGCCGTTCACCGACTTGCCATTTTCGCTTAGCGGAAATTTGCTGTTCCATTGGTCCAATCCCCAAACTGGCGCAGCCGCTCTCTCCAATCCTTTCAACTCGCCGTATTTTACGTGTCTGCCTGACTCCGGTTTCCACAAGATAAATCCACGCTGAAAATGCGCGTCGCAAATGACCTCCCGCTCGCTCACCGATTGCGCGGCAGCCATCGGCGCTGCAATGCCTGCGCACAACAAGATGCAAAAAATCGTTTTCAGGAAATAAAGGATTGGCAGCATCCTTGAAATCGAAGGCGTTTCCCATCAATGCACCGCCATGCCGGCTTCGGCAATGTCAGCGTTCATCCGTGGAAAATGATTGGCGCGCAGCCAGAAATCGCGGATGAGCCGCACGAGATTATCCAGTTCGTGGATGTCCGAAGGCTTGACGAGAAAGGCGTTCGCGCCGAGTTGATACGCCTGGTCCACGTCGCTTTGCAACGCGGAAGAAGTCAGCACAAGGACGGGCAGGGTTTTGCAGGATTCCTGGCTGCGAATCCACGCGAGCACGTCCAATCCTCTCAAGCGCGGCAATTTCAAATCCAGCAACACCAGACAGGGAAATGGATGGATTTTGCGGTCGGCAAATTCGCCGTCGCCCGCCAGATAAGACACCGCCGCCTTGCCATCCATCACGACGTGAAGGGCGGCAGGAACGGCTTCAATTTTCCAGGAGCGTTTCACCAGGAAAACGTCATTCTCCAAATCTTCGACAAGCAACACGGCGGGGTTCATACGTCACTCGCCAATGGCAATTGGATGTAAAAACGGCTCCCGTGGCCGGGTTTGGATTCCACGCCCACGCTGCCGCCCATGCGTTCGATGGCCTTTTTCACAATGCTTAACCCGATGCCCGTCCCGGGATAATCGTTATTGGCATGAACGCGTTCGAACAAGTTGAAGATGCGCTCGTGATCGGCCGGATCAACGCCGATGCCGTTGTCTTCGAACCAGACCCGGGCATGCTTGCCCATCGTTTCAGGACGGATCCTCACGCGTGGAATTGTCTTCGGGGCGACGAATTTCACCGCGTTGCCAAGCAGGTTGGAAACGCATTGCGTCAGCATCGCCTCGTGCGCGACGACCGTCGGCAACGGTTGTTCGATGACAATCTCCGCCGCGGGCGGCTGAAACATCGAATAACTTTGTATGGTGTCGCGGACCAACGTGTCGAGCTGCACGTGGCTGAAGCTGAGCTTGCCGCGCGCGGTGCGGCTGTAAATGAGCACTTCCTGGATAAGCTGGTCCAGATGTTGCGCGCCGGCGATCACCCGCCGCAAATACCCGGCGTGATCGGCTGAAAGCGTCGGACCGCATTCCTCCAGCAAAATCTGCGAAAAACTTTGTATGGCCCGCAACGGCGCGCGCAAATCATGCGAAACGCTGTAGGAAAAAATTTCCAGCTCGGCGACTTTTGCGCGAAGGTCGGCTGTCCGTTCGCGGATGCGCTGTTCCAGGTCCCCCGCGTAGGCGCGCACTTTAGCCTCGGCTTCGGCCAGGGCGCGTTCGGTTGCCTGATGCTCGGCTATCTCGACGCGCAGGACCTCATTGGCCTTGGCCAGCTCGCCCGTGCGCTTCTGCACGCGCGTTTCGAGTTGTTCGTTGGCCGTGTTCAGCGCCTGGTGCGCTTTGCGCAACTCGGCGATGTCCGTCACGATGACCGCAAGGCTCTCGACACCGTCCAATTTCAGCGCGCGAACGGAAAGATGCACGGGCAACGGCGAACCATCCGCTGCCTGCATGGTGAATTCGCCTTTCGCGCCGTATTCGCCCGCGTGCTGCATGAGCGACGCCACGGCCTCCTGTTCGTCCGCTTTGAAAAAAGGTTGCCACGACGCGCCGGTGATCTTTTCCATCGGCAGTCGGACCATCTCGGAGAACCGGCGGTTGCAATGCAAAATCATTCCGTCCGGCAGCGCAATCAACGTGCCTTCGTTCATCGCCTCAACAAGGAGGCGATAGGGCGTTTCGGCGGCTTTCAACGTGAAGATCTGATCGCCATCCGGCCCGGCGACGACCAGCGCGTCCACTTCCTGAGTGTAAATGGCGTTGAGGGTCTGCTCCGCCACCGCGAGGCGTTCGCGCACTTCCGTCAATTCCTTTTCCGTCCTGGTCATGTCGTCACTCAACAAGCTTTTGGCAAGAGCTGAAGTCCAGCCAGCACGCGATCGGGATTGGTGACGTCGCCGATCCACCGTTTTAAAGGCACGGGATGGCATTTGACGAGCGTCGGCGCGGCGATGATCTGGTCTTCTTTGGCAAGCTCTGGTCGTTGATAAATATCAATCACTTCCAGAGAATATTGGCCAGCAAGGTGTTTTTCGCAAATACGCTTGATGTTCGCGATGGCGCGCAGTGATTTGGATGTCGCGCCGGTGACATAAAGCTTCAGCAGAAAGGCGTCGGGGGCGGCTGCCTTTCGGCTTTTTTTCGCTTTATTGGATGGCGCTTTGGAATTCATCTTGCCAACTCAGTCTAAACCATCCTGGGGGTGGATGTCCAAGCCAACCAGCACTCTTTCTGTGTTGGAAAGGTCGCCAATGATCTTGCGCATCGGTTCGGGTATTTGACGGACCAGGGTTGGGATGGCCAGTATCTGGTCGCCTTTGGCCAGCGTCGGGTTTTTGAGCAGGTCAATAATCTCAATATCGTACTGGCCCCGCAAATGTTCCTCGCAAATCCTTTTAAGATTGGCCAGGGCGGTGATGGATTTGGAAGTCTGGCCGGCGATGTAGAGACGCAGTTTCCACGCGCCGTCCTTTTCACCGTCGAGATTTTTGGGCGACGTCTTGTGTTTGGATTTGGGTTTGGATTTGGCAATGGGCATTATCAGCCTCCGTTGGTGCGTGATTTGAGACTCAGGGCGCCGGCGCCGGACTTGTCCGCCATTCTGCTTTTCGAAATCTGGTTCTGGACTTTTTTTAATTCGGTGTCGCGCAACAAATCCTGCGAAAGTTCGAGCTTCAGTTCTTCCTTGCGCGCTTCCAGCCCGGCGCGCAACGCGGCGATCTGCGCCTCGACTGCAAGCCGTTCGCGTTCCAGTTCGCGCTTCTGTCGTTGGACTTTTTGCCGGCGCACGAGCAATTCAGCCTGTTCGCGGGCGTTTTGCTGCATGCGCGCAGAGCCGGTCAGCACGCTGTCCCTGCCCACGTACACATCGAGCAATTCGATGCCCTTTTCCGACAGGATAAATTCGCGGATCTGGTTCGAATGCTTCATCCCGCGCGATTTAAGCACATACAGCCCGCGATTGCGCTCGCCATTGGCTTCCAGGTTGCGCACCAACAGCCAGGTGTCCATCAACGACGAAATGCCGACTTCCGTTTGTTCGGCAACCTGCTCCCCGCCCGTCAGGCTGGTGAACAGGGCGGTGATGTGGTCCATTTTGAACTGGTCAATGAGGCGGATGAGCATGGATTTGACCTCGTCCTGCGAGCCTGTGCCCAGCAAATTCGTCACCGGATCCAGCACCACAACGGAAGGTTTAAATTTCTGCACCAGCCCATGGATGGTCAGCAAATGCATCTCCAACCCGTAAAAGCTTGGACGCGCCGCGTGAAATTGAATCAATCCCTTGCGCACGCCCGGCTCAAGGTCAATACCGATGGAACGCATGTTGCGCAAGATTTGGCTGGGCGATTCTTCAAAGGCAAAGTAAAGAGAGCGTTCGCCGCGTTTGGCCGCCGCCTGCGTAAAAGCTGCTGCAAGGCTGGATTTGCCGCTGCCCGCCGTGCCCGAAATCAAGACGCTGCTCCCGCGATAATAACCTTTGCCGCCCAGCATCGTGTCCAGCCGCGGAATGCCCGTCGAGACGCGTTTGTCCGAGGCGGTATGCGTCAACCCGACCGACGTGATGGGCAGCACCGATAAACCATCGCGCCCGATAAGGAAAGGGTATTCATTCGTGCCATGGACTGAACCGCGATATTTCACCACCCGCAACCGTCGCGTCGAAAGCTGGTCGTGAACGCGATGGTCCAGCAGGATGACGCAATCGGCGACATATTCCTCAATGCCGTGCCGGGTCAAAGCTTCGCGGCCCCGTTCGCCGGTGACGATGGCCGTCACGCCCTTTTCTTTCAACCAGCGGAAGAGCCGGCGCAATTCGGCGCGCAACACCCCCTCGTTCGGCAGGCTGGCAAAAAGCACCTCGATGGTGTCCAACACCACCCGCTTCGCGCCGATGGAATCTATCGCGTGGTTCAACCGCACGAAAAGACCTTCCAAATCGAACTCGCCCGATTCCTCAATTTCGCTCCGCTCGACGCGGACGTAATCCAGCAATAATTTTTTGCGGGCGATCAAATCCTTGAGGTCAAACCCGAGCGAGGCGACATTTTTGGCCAGTTCCTCCTCGGTTTCCTCGAAGGCCATGAAAACGCCCGGTTCATTGTAAGCGGTCGCGCCGCGCACGAGAAATTCCAGCGAGAGCAACGTCTTGCCGCAGCCGGCGCTGCCGCAAACCAACGCAGGCCGGCCTTGCGGCAGTCCGCCCTCGGTTATTTCATCCAGACCATGGATGCCAGTGGGGACTTTTCCCAGTGGTTTGAGATGATTTTTACCCGTTGTGCTCCGTTTACTTTTCATTTACCCGTTCAACGTAAAACAACCTTTTCCATTTCGCATGCAATAAAAGTGTTTTTCTTCAAGGACCCTTTCGGGCGCGTTGATGGTCACAAAAATACACAGATATTTACCTCTCGCAAACCCGCCCGTCTTCCGGAAAACCAAAGACCGCCCATCCGTGCGCGCAAGAGACACCTCCGGCGCGGTCACCCATGGACAATGCGTTTTGGAACCATAACGAGCGCCCAACGCGGGGACAAGTACAAAAATCGACAGCCACGTAAGGGCGGTAGGACGTTGTGGGAGGCGGAAACATCGAACATCCAATCCCGACAAAGTCGGGAAACATCGAACTCACAAATGCCGGAAACCCGGAACATTCGATGTTCTGAATGAGCGGACAGGTCTGTCCGCGCTCCCTATGTTGAGCGTTCGTTGTTTCATGGCTTTAGGCTTTGTCGTCTGCAATTCAAATTTTTTTTAGTTATCCCGGATTATCCCGGATTATCCCGGTCTAAGTACAACCAGGTGAAACAAGGTGAAACGAAACTTGTGGAAATCCCCGCAGACCGCTCGCGTAAGTGAAACGTTTCTGGTAGGGACGCGCTGCTGCGCGTCCGTTCCTTGTAACTGAAAACGTAAGTTTTCAACCTCCCCAATCCGATTTTTTTCCCTGATAGCTGAAACAAGGTGAAACAAGCTGAAACAAGGTGAAACACCCCGCAACGAAACGCGTGAAAATCCCGCAGAGCGCGGGCGGTCGCGATAGCGTCTTGGACTGCGGTAGTCCTCTACCGCTTTCGAACCGCCGCAAATAGGCCAAATGCATTTTAGATTATGCATACCATCCTCAAAGCGGCAGAGGACTGCCGCACTCCAAGGCAGGCTTCGCCTGCGTCCCGCAGGGACAACATGAGAATAGCCCGGCGTTTCAACGCCGGGTGCGCGCGTTAAAAAGATTCCAAGTCCCGAACGGGACGGTTGAGGGGCCATTCGATCAAAAAAATGTTCAGCCGTGCCTTCGGCACTTGTCCGCGCACCAACCCCTACCCGGCATTGAAATGCCGGGCTGGTGTCAATCGTTCCTTCGGAACGACGGCTGTGCGACGGCACGGCCCCAAAGCCCAAAGGCTCTCCACCATCCCTTTTCGTCCCATTCACCATTCCCTTTTCAATGGTCATGGGACGAGATTACCATGCGCTCTTTCGAAAAATGAAACGTACCGTAGGTTTGAAAGCATTTTTTTGAATTGGCTGAAAACGTCAGTTTTCAGCCAATTCGGCCAATGTTTATGCGGGTTTGCGGCGTTTCAAAAAAGTCGTGTTTTTTGGGGATGTGAAAAAAACTATTTTTCCCACACGAAATAAGGGGCGTTTTTCTGCATTTTGGCCCTCTTTTTGACCTAGTTTTTTGGGAGGAAAATTCTGATCAACACAAGTATTTGCGGATGAACCAGTTTATGGAGTTGGTTTTGGGTGGAACAGGCTATTAGCCAAGTTACCCGTTCCACCCGGAGATCAAGCACTTCTCATCAATTAAACGCGCTACGGTAATATTTAATCTGCTCTAAAACAAAACAGCCGTTGCAAGATTGGGCCTGCAACGGCTGCATTAACTTTTTGACCGGCTCAAGAGCCCGGCGGAACGGCGGTGCGATAAAAACGCGCCGGGTAATTCGTCGCACCGCTGTCTGTGAATTGGAACATGCCGTTCGTATCTGCCTGGTTGGTGCTCAGGACGGTCCATGTGACGGGCGGGCTCAGGTTCGTGGTGCCTTCAATCAGGTAATAGTAATTGGGCACGCCCGCGAAGCTGATTTGGACAGAGCCGTCGGGGCGCGTAGTCAATCCAGTGATGTTGACCGCCGGCCCACTGTCCTCCGATTGGATGGTGACGGTCACCGTCCCGGCATTGGTTGCGCCATAAGTGTCCTCGACGACATACGTGAACGCATCGGTCACGTTGCCATTGGTTGCTGGCGGCGTGTAGGTGATGGCGCTGCTGTTGGTGGCAATGGTTGCGCCATTCGTGCTGACGGAACTCACGGAAAGAAGCGTGATGGCATCGCCATCGGCATCAGACGCGTGGGTCAGCAGGCCGCTGATGGGGATGTTCAATGTCGAGTTTGCCAGACGGCTGTAAGTGGCAGCGCCCGCAACCGGAGGCGTGTTGATGAGTTCGTTGAAAGTGTTCGTGCTGCCAACGA
>DASRBR010000230.1:0-5634 GCA_035653495.1 Verrucomicrobiia bacterium | reverse complement strand
CGGTTCTGGATGTCTGATGCGGTTTCCTCAAAATCTTCCCCTGCTTCCTGTGCGGTCTGCTTGAGACCTTCAGCTTGTGATTTAGCGTCCATATTCAGTTCCTTTGCAACTGTATTGTGTTTGTTTACCGTCAGTTGGGTTGGCCTGTCGGCTCAAACCAAGATAACTGCGCGCAAGCAAAAATCCATGGGGTGAAATGCTGAGCAAGCGCGAAAAAAAAGCTGCGTGAAAAATTTCGAACGCGCTGCAATTCACATTTTCAGCAACTGTCGCGGCAAAGCTTTATTTTGGAGTGCGCGGACATGTCCGCGCTTTGGAACCGGGCGACATGTCGCCCGCAAGAAAAGCGGTGTCATGCCACCGCACTCTAAAATCGCCGTAACACGATTGCGGCCGCTTGAAAAAAGTCTCTACGGTCCCCCTCTTCTCAAAAAATTCTCCTACCTGCTTTCCCCCACTGGAACATGGGTTTATTGCGTGTTTTGTTGAGTTGCATGGTTCTTTATGCGTCGAAACAGTTGCTCCTCCGTTTCACCGCATCATCCATTCTTCTCCGTTACTTCGGCGTTTTGAATTTTTTCCTTGGAAACCGGGAATTCAGCGGGACAGGGCACAAAACCGGGATTCGGATGGGCAAGTATTTCGAATGATATGCAACAACCAGTCCAGCTCAGTCCGCAAAAACGCCCGGCACCGCGTCGGCCCACAGCAAAACCTGCCGCAAAAAACCTGCTGAAGATGCTCGGCCCGGGCCTGATCACCGGAGCTTCTGACGATGACCCGAGCGGCATCGCGACTTATTCCCAGACCGGCGCTCAATTTGGCTATTCCGCGCTCTGGACAATGCTGGTGGCCTACCCGTTGATGAGCGCAATCCAGTTGGTCAGCGCGTTGATTGGCCGGGTCACAGGCTGCGGCGTCGCCGCCAACATGCGCCGTCATTCTCCGGCGGGAGTGATGTATTTTTGCGTGGGGTTGATGGCCATCGCAAACACGATCAACATCGGCGCGGACATCGCTGCCATGGGTGCGTCCGCGCAACTTGTTTTCGGAGGAAAAGCTTTGGTTTATGCGGCGGCCTTCACCGTCGCCTCCCTGTTGCTGCAGGTCTTTCTTCAATACACAACCTACGTCAAAATCCTGAAATGGCTGACGCTGGTTTTGTTCGCCTACGTTGGCGTTGTGTTCGCGGTCAAAGTGCCATGGCCGGAAGCCTTGCGCGGGACGTTCGTGCCGACGATTTCCTTGCACAGCGATTTTTTGACGGTGTTGGCGGCCATTTTCGGAACGACAATCAGCCCTTACTTGTTCTTCTGGCAGGCTTCGGAAGAGGTTGAAGAAGTCAAATGCGTGAAGGAGGCCAAACCGCTCGTCAAGGCGCCTGAGCAGGAGCCGGCGCAGACCGACCGGATCAAGTTCGATACTTATATCGGAATGGCCGCGTCCGACATCATCGCATGGTTCATCATCCTCACCACCGCGGCAACGCTGCATGCCGGCGGAAAGACGGACATCCAGACGGCGTCACAGGCGGCGGAGGCGTTGCGGCCGATTGCTGGCAGATTCGCGTTCCTGCTCTTCGCCCTGGGAATCATCGGGACCGGGCTTTTGGCGCTGCCGGTGCTCGCGGGGTCGGCGGCTTACGCCGTGGGCGAAATGTTTAAATGGCGGACCGGACTGGAGGCAAAACCGCATCGGGCCAAAAAGTTTTATCTGCTGCTCTCGGCGATCATGCTGGCCGGCCTGGCGTTGAATTACGTTCACATCGACCCCATTAAAGCATTGTTTTGGAGCGCGGTGGTCAATGGCATCGTCGCTCCCCCGATCATGATCGTGATGATGCTGCTGGCATCGAGGCCGGACGTGATGCAGGAATTTGTGATTTCAAAGCGTCTCAAAATCATGGGCTGGATCGCAACGGGCGTGATGACGCTGGTTGCGGTCGCGTCCATCATCGGATGGTTGACGAAGTGAGCGTGACTCGTGATTCAAATCTTTTTCAACGTTCCCGATTTGATTTCCCAGCGTTGAAGGTCGCGGCCGAGTTCGCGCGGCCAATTTTCCTCGGTGCAGGTCATGAAGACCTGGCCTTTCGCGTGATGCGCGCGTTCCAACAAGGGCAAAAGTCCGCTGCGACGCTTCACATCCAGTTCGCCCATCACGTCGTCAATGAGCAAAATCGGCGGCGAACCATGAATGCCAGTCAGGTATTCGGCCTGGGCCATTTTGAGCGCGATGGCAAGCGTGCGTTTCTGGCCTTCGCTGCCGAATTGCGCAGCGGCGCGGTCGTTCAATTGCATTGAAAATTCATCGCGATGCGGGCCGATGAGCGTCGAACGATACGTGCGTTCGCGCCGGCTGGATTGCGCCAGTTCAACGGCAAAATCTTTTCTCACACTCGGTTGATATTCGAGCCGCAGTTCTTCGGCATCGTTGGATATGCGGCGATAAGCAAGGCGCGCCAGCGGCGAAAGTTTTGGGAGAAGCTCGCGGCGCAACTGGATGATTTGATCGCCGAGCTTGATGAGTTCGGCGGAGAAACTTTCCAGCGCAGCCTCGTCGATCAGCCGCTGTTTCAGGATGGCGTTGCGGGAACGCAAGGCGCGCGCGTAACGCTGGAGCAACGGCAGGTAAGCGGCATGCGTCTGGCTCAGGAGCAGGTCCACAAAACGCCCGCGCGCGCGTGACGTGCCTTTGATGAGCTGCAAATCTTCCGTGCAAAAAATCACCACGCGCAGCACGCCGAGATAATCGGTCAGCTTGCGCACGGGCTGGTTGTCGAGGCTCAATTTCCGTTCGCTCGCCGACCAATACATCTTGATTTCATGCGAGCCCCTGCCGACCACCTTGCCGCCGACAAAATACCCCTTCTGCCCGTGCCGTATCATTTGCGCGCCGCCCACTCCGCGGAAAGAGCGCAACGTCGCCATCAAATAAATGGCTTCAAGGATGTTCGTCTTGCCCTGGGCGTTGTCGCCGAGCAGCACATGAAAACCGGGCGCAAAATCAACGTCCAACCGCGTGTAATTGCGGAAGTCGCGAAGTCGCAAGTGGTCCAGGTGCACGGGAACAGCATGGGTCGGCCAGGCGGTCCACGCGAGTTTTTTGTTGGCGGCTAAGGTTGAACAACCTATGTCGTGTTCTTGTCATTAGTTAAGTTTCTTGCTTCCCGATTGTTCGGGTTTATCATCAAACATCATGCCTGTTCTGAAAGCAGTTAAGTCATTTTTGCCTTTGGTTTGCGGATTGGCGTTGTCGTTCGCGTTGGCTGCTCATGCCAGCATCGAGAGCGACGAAGCCATGATGGGCAAGCCCATCGATCCGGAGCTGGCCATCAAACAATTCAAGCTGCCGGAAGGCTTCAAGGTGGATTTGTGGGCGGCCGAGCCCAAATTGTTGAACCCGGTCGCGTTCTGCTTTGATGAACAAGGCCGCGTGTATGTGGCTGAAACTTTCCGTTACATGACCAGCGTCTTCGACATCCGCGGGCACATGAACATGTATTACGACGACCTGGCGAGCCGCACCGTCGCCGATCGCGCCGCGATGATCAAAAAATATCTGGGCGTCCAAACGCCCTTGATGGCTTCGGAATCCGAGGTTGTGCAATTGCTGGAAGACCGTGGCGGCACGGGCAAGTGCGATCACTCAGCCACCTTTGCCGACGGATTCAACACGATCCTCGATGGCATCGGCGCAGGCGTTCTCGCGCGCAAAGGCAAGGTGTATTACACCGACATTCCGAACCTTTGGCTGCTGGAAGATTCCAATCACACCGGCCAGGCGACTTCCCGCACCTCATTGAGTTACGGTTACGGCGTGCATTTCGGTTACACGGGGCATGATTTGCACGGGTTGTGCATCGGGCCCGATGGGAAACTTTATTTCAGCAGCGGCGACCGCGGGCTGAACGTCACCAACAAGGAAGGCAAGGTGCTCGATTATCCCGACACCGGCACGGTGCTGCGTTGCAATCTCGACGGCTCGGACCTGGAAGTTTTTGCCTACGGCCTGCGCAATCCGCAATGCCTCGCATTTGACGATTACGGAAATCTTTTCACTGGCGACAACAACTGCGACCACGGCGATGCCGCGCGCATCGTTTATGTGGTTGAAGGCGGCGACACCGGCTGGCGCATCGCCAATCAATTCAGCGAAACCACGGCTGCGGGCGTATGGAATTCCGAGAAACTTTGGGAACTGCAATTTCCCGGCCAGGCTGCCTACATCGTTCCGCCGGTCGCGCACATGGGCGACGGACCGTCGGGCCTTGCGCATTATCCCGGCACAGGTTTTCCCGCGCAGTACAAGGACCATTTCTTCATGTGCGATTTTCGCGGCGCGCCGGTCATCAGCGGCGTTCATAGCTTTGCCCTCACGCCGCATGGCGCAGGGTTCGACGTGATTGATCACAATCGCTTCTGGTGGCATATCCTCGGCACGGACGTGAAGTTCAGCCCGGACGGCCAGATGTATGTGTGCGATTGGGTGCGCGGCTGGCCGCAATCGGGCCTGGGCCGGCTCTATCGCGCTTATGATCCGCAACTGATCAAAAGCCCGCTCGTGTTGGAAACCAAAAAGTTGATCGCCGAAGGAATGGAAAAACGTCCGGTTGCCGAACTGCAAAAGCTTTTGGAGCATGCCGATCAACGTGTCCGCCTGGAAGCGCAATTTGAACTCGCCGCCCGCGCATCGGCGACGTCAAATTCCGATGAAGGCCGCAAATGTATCGACGCATTGACACAAGCAGCGCTTGGCAACGCAAACCAGCTTGCGCGTTTGCACGGCATCTGGGGATTGGGCCAGGTTGGTCGCTCGTCCAAGGACGTTTTGAAGCCCATCCTCAGGCTGCTGACTGACAGCGATGCCGAAGTGCGCGCGCAAACGGCAAAAATTTTGGGCGACGATCATTTTGCAGGGGCGTTTGAAAATTTGACCAACCTGCTCACCGACCAAAGCCTGCGCGTGCGGTTCTTCGCCGCGCAAAGCCTGGGCAAGCTCGGCAATGCGGCTGCCGTCAAACCGCTGTTGGCGATGCTGCGCGAAAATCTGGACCAGGACGTGTTTCTGCGTCACGCCGGCGTGATGGGCTTGCTGGGAACGGCGGACAAGGCCGCGCTGGTGGAAGCCGCCGGCTCGGACTGGCGTTCCGTGCGGATGGCTGCGTTGCTCGCGATGCGCCGCCGGGAAATGCCGGAAATTTCGATGTTCCTGCACGATCCCGATCCATTGATCATTCTCGAAGCCGCGCGCGCCATCAGCGATCTGCCCATCAAGGCAGCTCTGCCCGATCTGGCTGCGTTGATCGATCATCCGAGCGGGACCTATATGCTCGATTGGCGTGTTTTGAATGCGAACTTCCGCGAGGGCGACGAGAAGAACGCCGTGGCCCTTGCGAATTACGCTGCAAACGGCACCAATGATGATTTGCGCGGCGAAGCCATCCGTTTCCTGGCGGACTGGCACAAACCATTTTCGCGCGACCGAATCACCGGGCTTTGGCGTCCGCTGCCTCCGCGCAACGGCGAGATTGCAGTGAACGTCCTGAAGCCCATCATCGCCCAGCTTGTCAGTTCAGCGCCGGATACGGTGCGATTCCTGGCGATTTTGACCGCGCGTCAGTTGACCTTGACG
>DASRBR010000229.1:0-5513 GCA_035653495.1 Verrucomicrobiia bacterium | reverse complement strand
GTGCCTTCTACTTGCACCTCGGAGATCATCTCTGGAACGCCCGGCATCACCTGGTTGCGGCCGATAAATTGCCTGCCCAAGTCCATCAATTCGGCAACATTTTTGCCGTCGCGAATGAATTCAAGCAATTGCGCCGAGATGAGCGCGACGGCTTCGGGATGGTTCAGCCGCAAGCCGCGCGCAAGCCGTTTTTGGGCGAGAAAACCCGCATTGTGCAGCAGCAATTTGTCTAATTCACGAGGAGAAAGATGCATGAAAATCCTGTGCTTGCATGTGCGCCATCACCATTTGCGGGCGCGCGGGTCATCGTGCAAAACTTGCGGCAGGAAATCAAGCGACTGGTTTATTTCTTTCCTGACTTCTTCGAAGTGTTCACCGGCGATGCGAATCAACAATCCGTCCCCCATTGGACTTGCGCTGCAAATCAATGCTGCCCCCCGTCGCACCGGCAATTTCGAGAAACGGGCCAACAACTCCGCCGCTATTTTCCGTAATTCCCCGCCAATGATCACCATCATCGCGAGGCAATTAAATCTGCCCATGCGATATTTCCCTTCAATTGCGCCATCGGCAGGATCGAGCAACAATGAGTCCATTACCAATCGCCTTCCTTCGACAAAAATTTCATTCCTGCTTTCGTATCGTTCAAAAGCCCAGCGCTCGCCACGTTCCGCGCGGCCTGAACTGAGCCAGTCCACCAAAACCAATCCCGCGCCGCGTTCGAGATAAAACTCCTGATGCTGATAGTAATGGGATCCAGCAAACGCCTGTACTGGATCAGGCGCCAGCACCAGCAACGATTCACGCCCGAGTTTCGCCGTTAATGTATGTCCACATGGCAAGCGGTTTGTATTGCGATACACTTTTGTGGACGCTTGCGTCGCAAAGTAACAGCGCGTGCTCGCATCCAATTCGATTGTCACGTTGATTTCATCGCCCGCAACCAATCCACCGCCGTAATTGCTGAAATAAGCCAAAACGCTCGGTCCGCGTGGCCGCGGAATCAAGATCTTGAGCGGACTGTGACATCGCGCGGTGGTGACTGCGCTTTGACCCGCAACATTCTTGACACGCAGTTCCCCAAATCCGTTCTTCGCATTCGCTTTTCCAAATGTCATTGCTCGCTCCAAGTGATACAGCGGCATCGGTCAGACCGTGAGGTACTTCTTCACGATTTCCTGGTTCAAGTTTTTGATGGGACCTCCGGCCACAATTGCGCCGCGGTCCATGACGTAAAAACGGTCCGCGACTTCAAGGCAAAAATCGAGATATTGTTCGACCAGCAAGATGCTCATTTTGCCTTCATTGCGTATCTTGCAAAGCGTTTCACCGATTTGATCAATGATGTTAGGCTGGATGCCTTCGGTCGGCTCATCGAGGATCAACACCTTGGGATCGGTGAGCAAGGCGCGGGCGATTGCTAGCTGCTGCTGCTGGCCGCCGCTGAGGACGCCGCCCTTGCGCCCTAGCATTTCCTTGAGCACGGGAAAAAGCTCCAGAACACGGTCCACCTGCCCATTGGCTTTCGCGCCATGCACAACAAGACTGACCTTCAAATTTTCCCAGACAGTAAGATGCGGAAAAATGTCGCGGCCTTGCGGAACATAACCAATGCCGCTGCGCGCGCGCTCTTCGGGAGACATTTCGTTGAGTCGCTTTCCGGAAAACGCGATCTCGCCGCTGGTCGGTTTCACCAATCCGACGATGCACTTTAACGCCGTGGTTTTGCCGACGCCATTGCGGCCCATCAACGCGACCAATTGCTTTTCAGCAAGGTGGATGGAAACGTCGCGCAGAATTTGCGAGCCCTCGTAAGCGGCATCGAGCCTGGAAATCGCAAGTAATGGCTCTGGTCCGGTTGTGGTCATAGATGGCGCTTCGGCTCGTGTTTGCGGCCCAGATAGACTTCGATCACGCGCTCGTTATTTTGGACTTCGTCCACCGAACCTTCGCACAAAACAGTTCCTTGATGCAACACGGTCACTTTGCGGGCAAGCTGACGCACAAAAGTCATGTCATGCTCGATGACGACGATGCTGTGCTTTTTTTCCAAACTCAGCAGCAACTCAGCGGTCTTGTGCGTCTCCTCGTCCGTCATCCCCGCCGCTGGTTCGTCCACCAGCAGCAATTTCGGGTCTTGTGCGATTAACATGCCGATTTCCAGCCACTGTTTCTGTCCATGGCTCAAGGCGCCCGCCTTCCACTCCGCTCGTGTGGAAAGCCCGACGGTTTGCAAAACATCCTGGATGCGCTCGTGCTCCTCGGATGAGACGCGGTGGAACAACGTGGAAAAAACTCCGCGAGGACCCTTCAACGAAAGCAGCACATTTTCAAAAACCGTGTGGTACACATAGACTGAAGGAGTCTGGAATTTGCGGCCAATGCCGAGACGGTTGATCTGGTATTCGTTGAGCTGGGTCAAATCCGTGTTCTTTCCAAATTCGATTTTGCCGCTGTCCGGACGTGTACGCCCGGTGATCAAGTCCAGCATGGTGCTTTTGCCAGCGCCATTGGGTCCGATGATGATACGCAACTCGCCATCGTCCATGTAAAAGGTAAGTTCGGAAATTGCCTTGAAGCCTTCGAAGGATTTGTTCACCCCTTCGAGCATCAGGATGAATTGTTTAGGGCCCATGGCTATTTGATTTCTGCCAGGGATGTTTTGCCAACCACTTCCGCGGCTTTTGCGCGGGCCTTGGCTCGTTTTTGTTTAGCCTGTCTCAATTGTTCGGGCAGACCTACCAACCCGCGCGGCATGAACACAGTGACAATGATAAAAATTCCGCCCAGGATGAGCAGCCAAAGGTCCGGATATGCCCGCGTCGCCCAGCTTTTCAGCGCATTCACGATGATGGCTCCGATGATTGGACCAATCAAACTGCCCCTTCCGCCAATCGCCACCCAGACCACGGCCTCGATGGATTTGTCCGGCGCCATTTCGCTTGGGTTGATGATGCCCACTTGCGGCACATAAAGAATTCCTCCGACGGCCGCGATCAACGAGCTGACCACAAAGACGAACAGCTTGTAATTCGCGGCGGCGTATCCGCTGAAAAGCACGCGATTTTCACTGTCGCGAATGGCCTGCTGCACAAGCCCGAACTTTGTGCGGCTCAGCCAGCGGCAAAATCCATAAACTATCAGCAACGCCACGACAGTGACCATGTACAAACATCGCTGCGTGCCCGGCAGACGGAGGTCATAGCCAAGGATGTACTTAAAATCCGTAAACCCGTTGTTGCCACCGAGAAGCAGGCTGTTGCGGAAGAAGAGCAGACACGCGCCATAAGTGAGCGCCTGTGTCAAAATGGAAAAATAAACGCCCCGTATCCTTGATCGAAACGCGAGATGGCCGAACACCAACGCCAGCGTTCCGGGCAGCGCAAACGCCATCAGCAGCGCAAATGGAAAACTTGAAAACGGTTTCCAGAAGGATGGCAGCGTATTCCAGCCGAGAAAGACCAGAAAGTCCGGGATGGGCTTGTGGTATTGACCAAGGTCGCCAATCATGCGCATCAGGTACATCCCCATCATGTATCCGCCGAGTGTGAAAAAGAGCGCCTGCCCCAAACACAACAACCCAGTATAACCCCACAACAAATCCACACTGATGGCGAGGATTGAATAGCACAGGTATTTTCCGTAAAGGTTGATGGAAAAATTGCTGACGTGAAAAAAACTGCCTTCCGGCAACATGTTCAGCAACGGCAGCACCACCAACATCACGACTGCGGCGATGATCATTGTCCAATCCTGATATTTCTTGGAAGCAGGCTGCATGGTTAGTCGAGGCTGCGGCTGCGGATGGAAAATAACCCGCCGGGTTTCCATTGCAGGAAAAGGATAATGGTGATCAGCACCACAATTTTTCCGCTTACCGGCGAGCCGGTCAATTGTTGCAACACCTGGTCGGAGGTGCCGATTCCCAATGCGGCGCAAACTGTTCCAATAATGCTTCCCACTCCGCCAACCACCACCGTCATGAAGCTGTCCACGATGTAGGTCTGGCCCAGGCTGGGACCAACATTGCCGATCTGCGAAAGAAATGCTCCGGCCAATCCGGCGAGCCCCGAGCCAAAAGCAAAGGTCAGCATGTTAATGCGGCGCGTGCGCACGCCGAGGCACGCGGCCATGTTGCGGTTCTGCATCACGGCGCGAATCAAGAGCCCCAGGGAAGTCTTTGACAGCAGCAGCCACGTGCCAACGACGATCACCATCGCGAAGCACACCACGAATACACGATTGTAGCCGAAGATGATGTCGTTCACCGAAAAATGACCCAGCAGCCAGGACGGAGAATTTACCTGCACATTGTTTGCCCCAAAAACCATCCTGAAACATTGTTGCATGATCAGCGAAACGCCCCATGTCGCAAGCAGTGATTCCAATGGACGGCGGTACAAAAATCGAATGACCGTGCGTTCCACGACCAATCCGGCTAATGCCGCCATCAGGAAGCTCAACGGCAGTGCAACGAGAAAATAACTTTCATAAACCCACCCCGATGAATTCAAACCCGGCAAATGCAACCCAAATTGAATAGGCTTGGAGCCAAAGTAAAAAGGGAGCACGATGGAAAAGCCGAAGCCTGCTCCGAAAAGGTTCTGCACCACATAACATGTATACGCACCCACGGCAATCATTTCGCCATGTGCCATGTTGATGATGCCCATCAAACCGAACGTGATGGCCAATCCCAGCGCCACCACAAGCAAAATCGAACCAAGACTGATGCCATGAAAGACGGTGCCGAAAAAGTTCACCCACCAAATGTGTTGTTCAATTGAGCCGGTCGCGTGCAACGCGGCGGACTTCACGCCAGGCGGGCACTCTTTCTTCGCGCTGATGCTCTTAAGATTTTCCAAAGAGCCAACGGCCTTGAGCTGCGCCAGCCGATTGATGGCTGAGATCTGGACGTTCTCGTCCGGATCGCCCAGTTGAAGCACAGAAACTGCTTCTTCAATCGCGCGGCGCACTTCGGCATTCGCTTCCTTGTCCAATCTTGCCTTCAATACCGGCAGATATTGAGCCTTTTGGGAATTGCCCAGCTTCATCACGGCAGTGCGCCGGGCATCCGGGTCGGGATTGGACAACTCCAGCGTGTCCAGCGCCTGTTGAATGGCCTTGCGCAATGCCATGTCCGTGTCGGCAGTGCTGAGGTCGCTGGAACCAAACCGCAGTTCCGCTCCTTTGTCGTCTTTCAGGAACTGCCCATCGCTGACGCGAATGGCCCTCGCCTTGCCCTGGGCATCCTGCTGGTCTTCAAGCAGCACAGGCACTTTTGAGCCATCTGGCGCGTCATACAAATAAACTCCGTCGCGTGTCCAGGCGCCCAGCACATCGCGAACCAGTTTCGAACCCGATTCGCCTAGTTCGCCCACAAGCTTCGCCTGTTCCGGTGCCGCGGCAGTGATTGCCTGCGCGAGCTTTTGCCTCACAACCGAGTCGTCAGGTTTGTCCGTGGCGCACCATGCCCCAATCGTCGTAATGAGCAGAAAGGCTGCCATTGCCGT
>DASRBR010000228.1:0-7415 GCA_035653495.1 Verrucomicrobiia bacterium | reverse complement strand
AGCCGGGCGAGCGGTTGGACCCGGAAAAGTTGATGGCCGATTTGAAAACCAGCGGCAAGAACGCGGCGTATCTGCCCGACGCGGATGCGATTGTCGAGCATGTTGCGAAGAACGCGGAGGGCGGAGATGTGGTGTGCGTGTTCAGCAACGGCGGTTTTGGCGGTATCCACGGCAAGCTGCTGGAAAGATTAAATTACGCGAAGAGGAAGTGAGGCGTGTTCTTTGGGCGTGTTGCGTGTTGCGTGGTTAGAAAGCGACAGAGCGAAAACCCCGTTCCGTTCTCCGATAACGCTCGCTGCGCTCGCCTCGCTCCGCTCGAAAGTGTGAATTGGTTTTTTGGACCTGACCCAGGGAGCTCGCTTCGCTCGCAACCCTGGGCTGAGTGACGGAACCCCGTTGGGGTTCTTGATGCCTGTTACTTTTGGTCGCGCGTGTAAACCTCGATGCGTGGGCCTTTCTCGCGGTCCTTGTCGAAGTTCAAACCGATGGTCAGCGTGTCGCCATCCAGCATGTAAACGCAGTGGCGATCATCGTCCACGTCGTTCAAATCGCCTTCGGAGCGGCCCGCCTGCATGTTCTCGAACGTGGCGCAATTGAAGTCTCCGCATTTGCTGACCTTCACGTCGCCTTTGGCGTAAAGCATCGTGTTCTTGTCTGGATCAGTGACGCGAAAGGTGAACTGGTCCTTGCTGATCTCCAGGCGTTGCGTGCAAACGATGCCGCCTTCGTTGGTGCGAACGCAGGTCCATTTGCCGGCCATTTTTTCCAAATCACCGGCAAAGAGCGGCTGAACAAGCGTGAGCAGGACGACTGCAGCAATGGCTGAGAAGATGCTTTTTTTCATGGTTTGGTTGTCGGTTTGTTGGTTTCTGAGGATTGGATGGTAGCGGTTTTCGTCACGGGCGCGTTGGTGCCGTCCGGATTTTCTTCGCGCGCCTTGAGATTGCGAAGCAGGCGCGCCTTGAGATCATCGTATAAGGCATTGGTGACCATGTTGAGGTCATGGTGGGCCTCGGCGAAACGGCCGGCATTGAGTTTCCAACGCGCAAAATGAAGATAGACGCCTTCGCGTTCGACCTGCGTCTGGGCGATGTTCAGGCAATTGGTCCAGGCTTTCAACGCTTCCTCGGTGCGCGGCGGGCGTATCCCGTAATAGGTTTGCGCAACATCCTGCGCGAGGTCGAAATTGTGCGAATCGAGTTTTAGCGCCTTGTCATAAAGCGCGAGCGCCTTGTCGAAAATCTGCTGCTCGTTCAAGTGATAATATTCCTTCGAATCCTTGCGGAAGAGATACACCGTCGTGCCGAGGTTTTGGTAATAGACGGCTTCGTTCGGGTTTAGCTCGATGGCTTTTTCGTAATATTCAAAGGCTTTTTTGATCGGGCCGTGCTCGCCGTAATAATTGGCCAACTGGTTCCAGGGCGCGGGGTCCTTGGGATTCAACTCGCGGGCCTTTTCGAATTGCGGGACGGCATCGTCTTCGCGGCGGATGTCGCTCAGGAAACTTCCATAAGCCAGGCGCACGCGTTCATGGTCGGGATGTTTTTTGATGAAATCTTCGTAGCCCTTGAGGACAGGATCGAAGCGGTTGCGGATGCGGGCATTCAATTCGGTGGCAGGCACACCGGCGCCCTTGGCCTTGAATTCATTGTTCTGGCGGATCCATTGGTCCACTTCAGCCTGGGCGGCATCATCAGCGGCGAGCAACTTTTGATATTCCTTTTCGACGGGGTCGTTGGTGTTGACGACGGGCACGGTGATGCCGGTGGTTTGGGCAACAAAATTAGTCGCGGCAGACACCTGGTTGGTGGCCAGCAAAACGCCCAAAAGCCCTGCGAGAAGGTTCGTCACGTTGCCAAGATAGCATTGGCGCGGGTGGAGTCGAGCAGGGAAAATCGATGGCAGGATTCAAAGCGGTTTATAAAACCGTTTTGAAGAAAGCAAAAGACAGGCGTGTTCGGCGAGACGCCGAACACAGCACGCGTGACGCGTGCGCTCCCCAAACTGCTATTGCGATTCCATTCTCACACTGAAGACCCGAGCAAGTTCTACAAACAAGATTGAAAAGATGCGCAAAACGAGCGCGCCCTTCTGCTTGACTGGCTCCCAAGATTACTTAACTTCAACCCACATACCATTATGTCACCAAAACAAATCCTTTCCCTCGCGCTTTCCTTGATCGCGGCGCTTTCGTTCACGATCACGTCGAATGCGGAAAACAAGATTCCCGACGATTGCAAGACCGGCGGCTTTTTCATCGGCTGCCAGGCTTACACGTTCAACCATTACACGGTGTTCGAGGCCATCGAGAAAACCGCAGCGGCAGGCGGGAAGGTGATTGAATTTTTTCCGGGACAGAAGTTGAGCCCGGAAGAGCCGGAAGTAAAGTGGGACCACAACGCTTCTCCAGAAACGATCCGGAAAGTGAAGGACCAGCTTGCGAAGTACGGAATCAAGGCGGTGAATTACGGCGTGGTGGGCATCCCTGAGGACGAAGCGGGCGCGCGAAAGATTTTTGATTTCGCGAAAACGATGGGCTTGCGCGCGGTCACCACCGAATCCACCAATTCGCTCGATACCATTGAAAAGCTGGTGAAGGAATACGACATCATGGTGGGGTTCCACGATCATCCCAAACGCGCGAAGGACCCTGGTTATCGCATGTGGGACCCGAATTTTATCATGGCGCTGGTGAAGGACCGCGACCGGCGCATTGGTTCGTGCGCGGACACGGGACATTGGGTGCGGTCGGGATTGAAGCCGGTGGATTGCCTGCGCATCTTGAAAGGCCGCATCATCAGCAGCCATTTGAAGGACTTGAATGAGATGGGATTGAAAGCGCATGACGTTCCGTACGGCGAAGGCGTGTCGGACATTCCCGGCATTTTGGAGGAATTGAAGGCGCAGGGATTTGACGGGAACATTTCGATTGAGTACGAAACCGATTGGACAACGTCGGTGCCCGAAGTGGCGCAATGCATCGGCTTCGTGCGCGGATATGGAACGGCGAAGGGGTGGTAAACATTTGGCTTAATGAATAACTCAAGACAACCACGGAAACCAAAGACTCAGCCCTCTCATTCTGGAGGACCACCAATCCCTCCGAATAAGACAGCTCACGGGTTAAACGATGAGCCTCCTGAGGGCGCTCCGCTCTTTATTTCTGATCCTGTAATATTGAAGGAGTTGGCCACCAAATTACATAAACGACCTTTTCAAATCGTTGCTGATGCGTTGGAACTTGGGCAACTGATATTTGCGCGAGATCCCATCGACTTCGAGACGGCAGCGGAAATTGCAAAAAAATACGGATTTCGGGCACAACGTTCTACATGATTTATGAACACAAAGATTGAACCGTATTTGTTCTTCAACGGGCGATGTGAAGAGGCGCTGGAGTTTTACAAAAAAACCATCGGCGCGCACGTGGAGTTCCTGATGCGTTACAAGGAAAGTCCCGAAAAACCCCCGCCCGGCATGGTGCCGCCCGGTTTTGAAAACAAGGTGATGCACACCACGTTCCGTGTAGGCGAGACGACCGTGATGGCTTCGGATGGCTGCGAGGAAGGCGCGAAGTTTGACGGCTTCCGCCTCGCATTGTCTGTCCCGACCGAGGACGAAGCCAAGCGCGCGTTCAATGCGCTTTCGGCGGGAGGATCGGTGATGATGCCGCTGACCAAGACATTCTGGTCGCCGTGCTTCGGGATGCTGACAGACAAGTTCGGCATTGGCTGGATGGTGAGCGTGCATAATCCGCGATAAACTAAAAAAACCGCCGGTCGAAATTTGAAAACCTTCCGAATTTCTGCAAAAATTGATGCGGAGATGAAAATCTGGCTCCTTCCTTTTCTTTTGTTCGCAGTGTTGGCGGGTTGCGCGCGGCATAATGCGCGGTCAATGACCGGCGCGTCTTTCCATGGACTTTTCATCACGAATTACGGCCGGAATGACACAGAAGGAGGTTTGTCCGTGAATATTTCCGAACCGGACGGAAAACTGGAAATTCGGCGTAGTCAGTATTTCGATGTTCTCACGGCGACGAATCCAGCTAATGGCCAAGTCTCCGTCGCGCACAATGCGTCCGTTACCAACCTTTATTCGAATGAGGGCTGGAAAGCCCAGAAGGGCTGGTTTGTGTTTGTCCAAAACGACACCCAGATCTGGGCCTATGATGGCAATCGTTTTTTGTGGCTGCTTCGAATGGATAAATCGGGCAATTCCTGGAGTTACGGTCCTCGGACATTTCCATGCAAGGTGCCAGCCAACGTTCTAAACAGAATATCGGCTGACGCGAAGAATCAAATCATGAGTCAAAGTAATGGTTCATAAACACGCCAGTTGTAACTCTCTTGAGAGCGGCCGAATTTCTGGCAAAATTGAAGCATAGATGAAAACCTTGCAAGCCCAAGTGCCTGGATGTGCTGCTGGACGAAATCAATGAGCTGGCCGCGAAGCAAAAAACCAGCGTTGACCAGATTGTTTCATTGGCGCTGGCGGCACAGGTGTCCGCCTGGCGCACTCGTGAAAGCATCGCTTCACCCGCTCCCGCGTGAACTGGCAAAAGGTGAATGAGATTTTAACCCGCATCCCGGATCAACCTCCAGTACCGGGTGACGAGCTGTAAGTGGTGGTTAACAGACGGGATCACCACCCATAATGCCTTTTCCCTTGGGTATTTGGGTCTTTGAGTACTTGGGTATTTTCCACCGTCCTCTTCCTTCCTACAGGAAATCGGGGTGATTTTTCCAAAAAACGCATTGTTTCCTGACAGCGCCGGGCCTATTCTTTTCGCCCGTCTCTTGAAGATTATGCGCAACTTTTGGCGCTGACGGTTGTTAAGCAGTGTTGAAAGACTAAAAGTCAGTGAGAAACGATGGGTTTTGCATCGCTTAGAGAATTTTTTGCCAAAGCCGCCTCGGTCACTCCCGAACAGTTCGAGGAGTGGAACAAGGCGTGGCGTGTGGCCGTCAACAACGGGTCTCAGGACACGTTGCTGAGCTTTATTGCCCGCGAAAAGGGCATCGCGGAGGACCTGTTTCTCCAGCAGTTGGCCACTGCGCTCAACTGGCCTTACGTTGAACCGGCCAAGCACGATGTCGTCCCCGAAGCGCGCCAAAGGATTTCGACGAAGGTCGCCTTCCAATATTCAGTGCTGCCGACGCAATTCCAAAACGGCGAATTGCAGGTGGTCATCAGCAATCCGTTCGACGCGGCGATGATGAACGCGGTGCGGTTCAATGCCGGCTGCCCGGTATCGTTCGCGCTGGCGCCCAAGGTCGAAATCGAGAAGGCGCTCAAGAAGTATTACGGTGTCGGCGCCGAGACGCTGGACGAAATGGCCAAGGACGAGCCCATTGAATTGCTGGTCGGCGAGGACAAGGAAATCACCGAGGGCGACCAGGAAGCCAGCGTCATCAAATTCGTCAACCAGATCATCTGGGAAGCTTTCAAGGACCGCGCGACGGACATCCATTTCGAACCGGCGGAGGACGAGTTGCGCATCCGTTACCGCATTGACGGCATCCTGCACCAGACGCCGATGCCACCGCAGTTGAAGCGTTACCAGGCGGCTTTGATTTCGCGTATCAAGGTCATGTCCGGGATGAACATCGCCGAAAAACGCCTTCCGCAGGACGGACGCATCAACGTGCGCATCAAGGGCGAGGAAATCGACATCCGCGTGTCCACCGTGCCGACGGTTTATGGCGAAAGCGTGTCGCTGCGTTTGCTGACGCGCGGCAAAATTTTCTTGAGCCTTGAGAAACTCGGCTTTTCGGAACTCGAAGAAGCGGCCATCCGCGAAATCATCTTGAAGCCGCACGGGATTTTTCTCGTCACCGGCCCGACCGGTTCCGGCAAATCCACCTCGCTTTACGCGTTCTTGAGCAGCATCAATTCCGTCCACAAGCGCATCATCACGATCGAGGAGCCGGTGGAATATGAATTGAAAGGCATCAACCAGATCGCGGTGCGCGCGGACATCGGGCTCACGTTCGCCATGGGTTTGCGCCATATCTTGCGCCAGGACCCGAACGTGATCATGGTGGGGGAAATCCGCGATTTGGAAACGGCGGAAATCGCCATTCGCGCGGCGCTCACCGGTCACTTGGTGTTCAGCACCCTGCACACCAACGACGCGCCCAGCGCATTCACGCGATTGATTGACATGGGCATCGAGCCGTTCCTTGTCGCCTCTTCGGTCGAAGCAGTCATGGCGCAACGCCTCGTCCGCAACATCTGCCAGCACTGCAAAACCGAGCAGAAAGTCGAGCGCGATTACCTGCGCAAGATTGGTTTTCCTGCCGCGGATTTGGAAACGGCCAAATTCTGGCGTGGCGCGGGTTGCGAAGAATGCCGGCAATTGGGTTATCAGGGTCGCCAGGGCATCTATGAATTGTTGATCCTCAATGAATCCATCCGGCCGCTCATCCTCAACCGCGCGCCGGCCTCAACCATCGCCGCCAAGGCGATAGATGGCGGCATGCGCACCTTGCGCACAGACGGCTGGAACAAGGTCAAGGCGGGCCGCACCACCATCGAAGAAGTCCTGCGCGTAACACAAATCGAAGAACATTTGGACGCGCTAACGGACGACTCAAAACCAGGCCTCTGGGTCAAAAGGTGAATCGTCTCCACATGAAGCAAATCTGTAACTCCTCACTGAAAGGCTTTATTCCCTGATGGGCGCCTCTCGTTCAAATTCAGGGCTCAAATGGGTCTGCCTTGTGCTGGGAATCCTGCTCTTTATCGGCGCATTGGGTTATCTGGCTTGGAACGGTTATTTGGTATGGAACGCATGGAAGGCTCCCGTCCATGCCGTCAAGGGCAAGCCCGTCGTTCACCCGCAATTGGTCAGCCTGCTGAGCGCGTATGCGGGCAAACTCATGGGCGGCATCATTGGTTTCTTCGCAGGCATTTGGCTGTTGCAATTCGCCAGCAAGCAAGCTGACTCTTCGCTCGTGGCGGAGGCTGAAGCGAGCCAGTCGCAGGGCCTCGCAGTCGTTCCTGAACTCGCCGTCAAAGCGCACAAGCCGGGGAAGGCCCGGCGCTGGACGTCCGCGAATATCCTGGCTGTCGGCGCCGGTGCGCGCCGCTTATGGAATTTCAGTTCCGGCAAAAATGGTTTCATGGTGGCGCAGCAGGCGAGCGTTCCGGTGGGCCAACCGTTGCCGGCCAAACTCGTCGCCCGAGACTGGCGCAACTTGTCCTTTCTCCAGCCCAAGCTGAATGTCGCATGGCTGCCGGTCGAGGAGGTGTTCCTGCGCGTGGCGCATCTGCCGGTGAGCAATTTCGATGAAACGCTCTCGATGGTGGAATTGCAGTTGGAAAAACTTTCGCCGCTGCCCGTCACGCAGGTGGTCTGGACTGTGCACATCCTGCCGCAGGTCGTGGACAATTTGCAGACGATCATCATC
>DASRBR010000227.1:0-5071 GCA_035653495.1 Verrucomicrobiia bacterium | reverse complement strand
TGAAGCTCGCGTCATACCGCTTTATCGGTTTTCTCATATGCTGGTCTTTGATTTACCAGCTTACCCTTTCGTGTCCACTAAATCAGGGGAATATCACTTGTTATTGCGGGCCTGTTTCTTTGGATCGGTTATTATGCGCACAACAATCCTGACAGCGTGATAGCCTATATATTCGTGCGCAGTGGCATTGATTGGTTTGAACCCTCCTACACCGATAAGAAAGAACCGTCTGCTTTGCTCGGTGACTTCAAAAGTTACGAATCAATCTCAAACGTGCAGGCACAACTTAAGGAGATAGGACTAACGGGTAGGATAACTTGGCCAACAAACGGCCCTCCTGAAGATGGCAAAGCGCGTCTGTTGGTCAAATCATTCAAGGTTTGTGAAAAATCTGGAGATCTTTCGCTTTTCTTTCTTAATGACCGTTTGGAGGAAACGATTTTTTTTCCGGAAAGCACAGAGCCTTTTTTATCAACATTCAAAAAGCAGTATTCTTTATCGTTTGACGTGACCAATGCAGTACACGTGTCGCCTCACACAATAGCTGAGCTAAATTTTCGAACAACGAAACAAGATAAAAAATCCAAGCCAGTCATTTCATTTTTTGATGAACGCCTAAAGCGAGAAGACAACGCATGGGAAATGCATCGTATCGCCGGCAAGCAATAAACTTCTGGAATTAAAATCCGTGTTTCATCCGTGTTTCATCTGTGGCTAAATGGCCGCGATGAAAATCATTGGCATCATTCCAGCGCGTTACGCTTCAACCCGATTTCCTGGCAAACCGGTGGCCTTGATCGCCGGCAAACCGCTCATCCAGCGTGTCGTCGAGCAATGCCAGCTCGCGAAGACCTTGAGCGAAGTCATCGTCGCGACCGATGACACGCGCATTTGGGAAGTAGCGCAAGATTTTTGCCGCACGGAAATGACTTCGCCGGACCATCCGAGCGGCACTGACCGTTTGGCCGAAGTCGTCCAACTTTGCGAATGCGATGCCGCCTTAAACATCCAGGGCGATGAACCGTTGATTGACCCATCGGTGATTGATGCCGTCGCGAACGCGTTGACCGATAACGAAATGTCCACCGCTGCCACGCGCATCCGCATCCCGGAGGAATATGACAATCCAAATGTCGTAAAAGTCGTTGTCAATGCAGGCGGTCAGGCGTTATATTTTTCCCGGCGCACCATTCCTTATTTGCGTGATGCCGCCAATCGTTCGGTTGCCGAGCAGTTGGCGGCGTTTCCGTTTTTGAAGCATATTGGGATCTATGGATACCGGCGCGAAACGCTTTTGAAACTTGTGAAATGCCCGGTGTCGCCGTTGGAGCAAGCCGAGAAACTGGAACAATTGCGCGCATTGGAAAACGGCATTTCCATTGCGGTGGTGAAAGTGGATTACGACAGCGTGGGCGTGGACAGGCCCGAAGATGTAAAGCGGGTCGAAGAGATTTTGAGAAACCACGGATAGACACTGATGAACACGGATTTGTGTAGGATTACGAATGATTATGGCTGCTTGATTGGTGATAATTCGTGAAATTCGTGTTGGTGCTTCTATTCGTGTCCATCCGTGGTTAAAGCTTTTTTAAAAATGAAATACATTTTTGTAACTGGCGGCGTGGTGAGTTCGTTGGGCAAGGGCCTGACAGCGGCGGCTTTGGGCACCTTGCTCGAAAACCGCGGGCTCAAGGTCACACTGCAAAAGTTTGACCCGTATCTTAACGTGGACCCGGGCACGATGAACCCTTATCAACACGGCGAAGTCTATGTCCTCGACGACGGTGCAGAAACGGACCTTGACTTGGGCCATTACGAGCGGTTCACCAACGTCAAGCTCACACGCGTCAACAATCTCACCAGCGGCCAGGTTTATCAGACCGTGCTCGACAAGGAACGGCGTGGCGATTATCTCGGCAAAACCGTCCAGGTCATCCCGCACGTCACCGACGAAATCAAAAATCGCATCCACCAGCTTGCGGAAATTTCCAAGGCTGACGTCGTTATCACCGAAATCGGCGGCACAACCGGCGACATCGAAGGCCTCCCGTTCCTCGAAGCCATCCGCGAGTTCGCCCTTGAAGTCGGTTACAACAACGCGCTGTTCATGCACGTCACGTTCGTGCCGTTCATCAAGGCCGCCGGCGAATTGAAGACCAAGCCGACGCAGCAATCGGTCGCCAAGCTGCGCGAAATCGGCATCGCGCCGCATATCCTAGTCTGCCGATGCGAACGGCCACTCGACAAGGATTTGCGCCAGAAGATTTCGATGTTTTGCAACATCCCCTACGAAGCTGTCATCGAGGAGAAGGATGTTGACCACAGCATTTACGAAGTGCCGCTCATGCTCCAGCGCGAACGCGTGGACGACCTCGTCTGCCGCCAGTTGCATCTCGATTCGCCCATCGCGAACATGGCCCACTGGCAGGAAATCATCCGCAAACTCATCGCGCCGCAACATCGTGTGCGCATCGGCGTTGTCGGCAAATATATCGAGTTGAACGACGCTTATAAATCCGTGTACGAAGCCATCATTCACGGCGGCGTTGCCAACGATTGCGGCGTCGAGATACAGAAAGTGGACGCCGAGACAATCGAACGCGAAGGCACGGAAAAGATTTTAAAGGGACTGGGCGGCATTTTGGTTCCAGGCGGATTTGGCGAGCGCGGCATTGAAGGCAAGATCATGGCCGCAAAATACGCGCGCGAAAACAACGTTCCTTACCTTGGCCTTTGTCTTGGGATGCAGATCGCCACCATCGAGTTTGCCCGCAACGTGCTGAAGCTCGACAAGGCGCATTCGACCGAATTCGATACTTCAACGCCGCATCCGGTGATCGCACTGCTCGACGAGCAAAAGAAAATCACCAAGAAAGGCGGCACGATGCGCCTGGGCTCGCAACCATGCCAGTTGGTTGTCGGCACGAAAGCCGCCCAATTATACGGCGCATTCGTCATCAACGAGCGACATCGTCACCGTTACGAGTTCAACAACGCCTACCGCGACCGTTTTGCGAAGGCCGATTTCGTTTTCAGCGGCAACTCGCCCGACGGCAAGCTCGTCGAAGTCATCGAACTGCCGAATCATCCGTTTTTCCTCGCCTGCCAGTTCCATCCCGAATTCCACAGCAAACCGCACCAACCGCATCCGCTTTTCAAAGGTTTTATCGCGGCGGCACACAACTATATTCACCACAAACGGCTGTGATGAAAATTAAGAATTAAGAAGGCAGAATGAAGAATGAAGAAGCTGATTAAAGCTCCCGCACCACACACTTTCTTCATTCAGGCTTCTTAAATCTTAATCCCCTCGATGAGCTACGTAGAAGCCATAAAGTTCCTTTACGACCTGCAGTTGTTCGGCGCCAAATTTGGCCTCGAAAACACCTTTCATTTGGCCGAACTCGCAGGCAATCCGCATCATCGGTTGCGCTTTATCCACGTGGCGGGAACGAATGGCAAAGGTTCGACTTGCGCGATGCTGGAAAGCATTTATCGCGCGGCGGGCTTGCGCGTCGGATTATACACGTCGCCGCATCTGGTCAAATTCGGTGAGCGTATCCAGGTCAATCGACAACTCATCGGCGAAGCGGACATCGTCCGGCTGGTCGAATGGATTCAGCCGTTGCTCGCCAAATTTCCCAAGGACCAGCATCCCACGTTTTTTGAAGTCGTCACCATCATGGCGCTGCACTGGTTCGAAGAGCAAAAATGTGACCTGGTGATTTGGGAAACGGGCCTCGGCGGACGCCTCGACGCGACCAACATCGTCACCTCGCTGGCCAGCGTCATCACCAACATCCAATTCGATCATCAAGCATGGCTCGGCGACACGCTCGAACGCATTGCCACGGAAAAAGCCGGTATCATCAAACCCGGTGTGCCGGTCATCACAGCTGTGGACGACCGCGATGCCTTTCGCGTGCTGTTCGAAACCGCGCGCAAAAACAACGCGCCATTTTGGCTCATCACCATCGCGCAAACGGATTTTCCGCCGTTGCGTGGGCTCGATTTGCCGCTGCTGGGCGAACATCAACGCATGAACGCCGCCGTGGCCCTTTACACCACGCGCGCACTCGCCAAAATAATCCCGGTCAGCGACGAAACCATCCGCGCCGGTTTGTGCAACGTGATTTGGCCAGGTCGTTTGCAGTTGCTGACGTTTCCTGACGGCAAAAAAATAATATTGGATGGCGCCCACAACATCGGCGGTGCGGAGTCGTTGCGCGCTGCCTTGAACAAGTATTTCCCCAAGGAAAAGCTGACGCTTATCCTGGGCATCTTGAAAGACAAGGATTGCGCGCGCATCTGCGAAATCCTCGCGCCATGCGCCGCAAAGATTTTTCTCGTGCCGGTCAACAGCAAACGGGCAGCGATGCCGACCGAACTGGCACCTGCCTGCCGCGCCGCCAATCCGCAGGCCGAAATTCGTGGTATGAAATCCATTGCGGAAGGCCTGGCTGCGGCGCAAAAGGAAAGTTTTCTTGTCATCGCAGGCTCGCTTTATCTGATTGGCGAAGCAATTGAATTATTGGATGTTTCTTCCGAAAAACCGGGCGAGAGGAATCTGAATGAATGGACCGGCGCACCGTCCAAACGTTGATTTTGGCTTAAATGCTTTTTTCTAATGATATCCAGGCTGTGACGTTTGACGTGGGCGGCACGCTCATCAAGCCGTGGCCGTCTGTCGGCGCAGTGTATGCGGAAGTTGCCGCGCAGCATGGAAAAAACATTCCAGCCGCTGTGCTCGATCAGCGTTTTGCCAAGGCCTGGCGCGCGCAAAAGCAATTCAATCACGCCCGCGAGGAATGGGCCGCGCTCGTGGCAAAAACTTTTGCCGGCTTGTGGGAATTTCCGCTCGATGGCCAATTTTTTTCCGAAGTATATGACCGGTTCCGCGAACCGGATGCCTGGCACATCTTTGAAGATGTCCTGCCCGCGCTCGATTCGCTCGCGGCCCGCGGCATCAATATCGGCATCATTTCCAACTGGGACGAGCGGCTGCGCCCGTTGCTTGCAAGGCTGCGGCTCGCGAAATATTTTGAAAGCATCATCGTCTCGTGCGACATCG
>DASRBR010000226.1:0-7335 GCA_035653495.1 Verrucomicrobiia bacterium | reverse complement strand
AATCGCAAAACAGCGTCCCAGGGTGCGATACTTGGCCAGGTTGGTCGATGGAGGAAACTGAAAGGGAGGAATCGCTCAACACGATTTGGCGATTGCGCCAAGGGCTTCGCCATATTCCCGCGGCGGGGCCGGCCATGTTGTGCCGTCATTGGCAAGCAGGACGGTGCACGTCACCACCATGCCCTGGCCCTCCTGCGGCTCGATCTGCAAGGAACCCCCGATCAGGCTCGCGCGCGAGCGCATGATGCGCCAGCTCATGCCGTCGCCGGGATTGCGGCCGGTCATGAACGGCAATCCATTGTCGGTGATGACCAACCGCACGCAATTCGGCTCGGAGACGAGCGAAAAGGCGATTTCCGTTGCGCTTCCATTTTTGATGGCGTTTCCGGTGGCGTCCTGCGCGATTTTGTAAAGTTGCGCGGCGGTGTGTTGCGGCAGTTTGGGCAACTCGCCCTTTGCGGAGAACCGGCACGAGATCTGGAATGATTTCCGGACGTTCGCCGCAAACGTTTTCAATTCGCGCGCCAGGTCGTCGGTTTTCAATTCCAGCGAACCGAAATCCTGCGCCAGATCGTCGGAATAATTGATGACCTCGTTGATGAGGTCCTGGATGCGGCGTGTTTCCGTCACATGCGGCAAATGTTTGTGCTGGATCTTGCGCTCAAGCGCCTTGAGCATGAAGGTGATCCCCATCAATTTCTGGCTCAGCTTGGCGTGCGTGTCCATGCCACGGCGGCGGCGTTCGCGATCGGCCATTTCAATCAAATCGCCTTCCAGCCGCGTGCGCGCGAGGATCTGGCTTTGCAATTCGGCATTGGCGACGGCCAGGCCGGCGGTGCGTTCATGCACGCGCTGCTCGATTTCCTTGCGCGTCTGCCAGACCGTCTCGTTGCTTTCCTTCAACTGCTCGTCAATGGACTTGAGTTCTTCGACCAGGCCGGCAAGCTGCCGCTGGTTGGCCGCCAACTGGTCCTCCGCGGCCTTGCGGCTGGTCACGTCCTCGGCGATGCCCGCGATGCGATAGACATCGCCGTTGGTGTTGAACACCGGGAACGTCCGGTAATGCACCCACCGTTCCTTGAGGTCTTCCAGCCCGATGATGCGAAATTCCTGGTTGAATTTGCCCCGTTCCATCATCGGTAAATTTTTTCGCACTTCGGCAGCGTCTTCCGGATGCACCGCCTTGAGCCACGAACGCCCGTCCTTGTAAAGACTTTCGCGGGAACGTCCCCAAATCTTTTCATACGCCGCGCTGGCATACAAAAGCCGCGTGCAACTGCCGTCGCTCGCGCGTTCAAACATGAAAAATGCCGAATCAATGTTCTCCGCCAGTTGCCGGAACCGTTCCTCGCTTTCGCGCAAGGCGCGTTCGCCTTCCCGCCGTTCCCTGCGCATGGCCGCCTCGCGCAACTCCCGCGTCAACGCCGGCACGAGCCGCGCCAGATTGTCCTTCATGATGCAATCGTGCGCGCCGGCTTTCATCAGGCGCACCGCCATCTCTTCGCCGATCTGCCCCGACAGCACGATGAACGGAATGTCGAGCCCCTTCTTCTTGAAGAGCGCGAGCGCGTCGAACCCCCCGAAGCCAGGGATGATGAAATCTGTGATGACGGCGTCCCATTCTTCCTTGTCCAATGCGGCGCTGGCGGCGTGCGGGGTTTCGACCCTCCGGTATTTGGGTTCGAATCCTCCTTTGCGCAACTCACGCAACATCAACTCGGTGTCATCAACTGAATCTTCAACCACGAGTACCCGTAGGAGTTGTTGGTTCATAGCCAACTATGCGTCTTTTGCAAGCTGCGAACATCCTGCCAAAAGTTGCCTTAGAGGAAATGGGGTAAACCCCTGCCGTTGTGGTCGAGCATACCCCATGGGCGGAAGAAATACCCAATGACGAAATACCCAATTTCCCAAAAATAGAATTGGCCCCGTCCATTTAGATTTTCTGCTTCGGATTTATTTGGGTATTTGGGTCTTTGGGTACTTGGGTATTTATATAATGGACTTATTTACAATAACTTGCGTAGTTCTCATTTTCCCAACTCAACATGGACTTGGCCGTCCTTCTAGGGTATTATGTGAGCGTTATGATTCCGGCAATGGAGCAGGCGAAAACATCCAGTTTTAAGGGCGCTCCTCACAAAATCAGCCAATATGTAGGCGAGGTCGTCTATATCTATGCCTTTGATGTTGCTTATGACATGGCCCGGCAGCCCATTCGCGAGTTGATGGGCCAGCCGGTCGCACAATTCGCCGTGGACGCCAGCAAACGCAGTCCGCGCCATCTCTTCTTTTACAAGCCGCAAATGGTCCGTCTGCCGCCGCTGGAACGCATCGGCCCGCGCGGTCCCGTCCGCATCGAACGCACGGTCAAGATTCTTCCTGTCGGCGCCATCAGCATCACGGTGAGTGTGCCGTTCGTCGTGCCGCGCGTCGAAGACCTCGTTGATTATCACGATCTGCAATTCACCAACGGCACGTTGCAGGATGAAGTCCGCCAGCTTGCCGAAGAAATCCGACGCGAACTGCATCCGTTCTTGATTCGCCCCGTGCCGGAACTTTTCCAGGAGGAAGCCTACACGGTCTTTTGCATCCAATCGCCGTTGACCACCGACGACGATGCCCCGCTCACTGCCGAAGACTGGCTCCATGCGCATCGCCGCGAAGTAGCGTCGTTGCTCACGCAGGAACCGGACATCGACCATCTCTCCAACCAGGAAGCCGATGAATCCACCGGCCGTTTTCTCAGTTATTACGAGCACGACCTTGTCGTCGTGGACTGGGACGCCGCGATGATCATTGACCATCGCGAACAATTCCACGAACCGCTTTACGTGATGGAGCTGGCGAACGTCCAACTCGCTGAACTTGAGGCGTACGACCGCATTTTGGACGAATCGCTCGAACGGTCTTATCGCGACCTGAGCGTGCGCCGTTCACGCAGCCGGGGCGACATCTTGCGCGAGCTGCGCGACATCCGCATTGACCTCACGCGCTTCAACGATGAACTGTCGAACATCACCAAGTTTTTCGGCGACTGGCATCTCGCGCGCATCTACGAAAATGTGGCCGCGCGCTTTCATCTCGCTGACTGGCACCGCTCCATCGAGGGCAAGCTCAAGACGCTGGACGATCTTTATCAACTGCTCAAGCACGACCAGAACAACCGCTGGATGCTGATTCTCGAAGTCACCATCGTGCTGCTCTTTGTGATCGACGTGATTCTCCTGTTGCTCGGGCTGAAGCATTAGTGATGTAGCGCAGGCTTTCCAGCCTGCGGGTTCAGGCGACTTTCTAGTCGCCTGTAATGGAAGCGCGATAGCAGTTTTGGGGAGCGCATGCGTCTCGCGTGCCGTGTTCGGCGTCTCGCCGAACACATTCATTTGGCCGGGCCGGACGCCGGCGTTCCAATGACAGATTTCCAATGTGACATTGCATATCGAATCTGGTAATTTTCACCCATGAACCTGAAACTTACGGCTGTCTTTCGAAAGTTCCCCGAAGGCTATGCGGCGTTTGTGGAGGAATTGCCCGGCGCCAACACGCAAGGAGCAACATTGGACGAAGCGCGCGCGAATCTGGCCGAGGCCGTGGCCATGGTGCTTGAGGCCAACCGCCAACTGGCCGAAGAAGAATTGCGCGGCCAGGATGTCATCCGCGAACCGCTTGCATTGGCGTGAAACGCCTGGATTTGATCCGGCATCTGGAACAGCACGGATGCGAGTTTTTGCGTGAGGGTGGCAATCACACCATCTACGTTAACCGCAAAGAGAAGAAGGTTTCAGCGGTTCCTCGACACCGCGAAATCCTCGATTTTACCGCGCGAAAGATCTGCAAAGATTTGGGTATTCCAAAGCCGTGAAAAAACGGCTGCCCCGTCTAAGCAATTCAGACCACTTCCATCGGGCATTTTGGCAACGCGTCCAAAAACGCCTGGCCATAACGCTTCACCAAAACGCGATTGTCCAATACCACCACGATTCCCTTGTCGGTCTTCGTTCGGATCAAGCGCCCGACGCCCTGCCGGAATTTCAAGATCGCTTCCGGCAGCGAAAAATCGCTGAACGAATTGCCGCCGTGCGCCTCGATATGTTCGATGCGCGCCTCGATCAACGGATGGTCCGGCACCGCGAACGGCAGCCGCGTGATAATGACGTTCGACAACGCCTCGCCCGGCACATCCACGCCTTGCCAGAAACTGTCCGTGCCGAACAGCACCGAGTCCACGTTCTCCTTGAATTTTTCCAGCATCACCGAGCGCGGCGTGCCCGTCCCCTGCACGTAACATTCCAATCGCAGCTTGTCGAAAAACGGCTGCATCAACTCGGCCACTTCCTGCATCAACTTGAAATTTGTGAACAACACGAACGCCTTGCCGTGCGTTTGCTTCACGAAATGCTCAATCCAATGCACCATCGCGTCGCGATAACCGGCGTCGCGTGGATCGGGCATCTTGCCGACGACGAACATTTTCATCTGCTGCTCGTAATCGAACGGCGTGCCCACTTGCAGCGGCGTTGCAGATTCCGCGCCGACGCGTTTGATAAAATAATTTAAACCTGGGAATTGCTTGTTTCGTGGTGCTTGTTTCGTGGTGCGTGGGGAAGCGGATTCGGTTTCGGGCTTTTGAACTTCCTTTTCAGAAATCGAGAGAGTGGCGCTGGTCATGATGACTGACGTGTCCGTGCCGAAAAGCCTGCGGCGCAGATAATCGGCCACATCGATGGGCGCGGCGTTCAGGGCAAGGTTCCGCTGCGCCTTGCCGGCGCGCTCGACCCAATAGACATATTCATCCGCGCTCTGGCTCAGGAACATCGCCACTTCCTCGCGCAACTCCGCCAGCCTGCGGTTGCATTCCACCAGTTCCTGTCCGGTGTCTTTGTCCTCCGTGAGCTTGATGAGTTCGCTGATGGATTCGCGCAATCGCTGGATGGGCAGCGTCACATTGTCCGGCACAAGGTCGGGATTGCGGATGCGCAATTCCGTCCACGCGCGCCTCGCCGCGGTGGATTCATCCGAACCGTAACGTTTTTGCTCCGCCTGCTTCTGGCGCAATTCCTCGCACGCGTCTTCCACGCGCTCAAAAAATTTCTCCGCCTCCTCCAGCAAATCGCCGACAAGTTTCACCGCCGCGCCCTGGCGCAAGGTGGCCAGCAGCCCTTTTTGCGAGCGCGGATTCCACAGCCGCTGCAGCGCGTAACGCATCTGACCGCTCGACACGCTCAACCCGATGTGCCGCGATGCAACGCTTTCCATCTGGTGCGCCTCATCGAAAATGACGAAATCGTTCTTGAACAAAATGCCGCCCTCGACTTCCTCCTCAATGCCGCCGAGCAGCGTGAAAAAAAGCGTGTGGTTCACCACCAGCACGTCCGCCGAAAGGATGCGCTTGCGCGCGCGCTGGAAAAAACAGACCGCGTTTTGCTGCGCGAACTCCGATTGATGCCCGCAAATCTTCGGCGAACACAAGCCGCGCTCCGAGCAGACCTGCGACCAGACCTTCATGTCCGGTTCGATGTCAAAATCCGACAGGCTGCCGTCGTCGGTTTTTTTCGACCATTCGTGGATGCGCTTGAGTTCCTCCTGTTCGGGCGAAGTGAAAAGGCTGTCCGCCTGCTGCATCGCCTTGAACAGGCGGCGCGAGCAAAGATAATTCGCGCGGCCCTTGAGCATCGTGTAGCTGAACTTGACCGGCAGCACGCGTTCCAGCATCGGCAAATCTTTTTGCGTGAGTTGCTCCTGCAAATTGATTGTGTGCGTGGAGATAATGGCTTTGCGGCTTTTGGCGACCGCATGCAAAATCGCCGGCGCTAGATAGGCCAGGCTTTTGCCGACACCGGTTCCCGCCTCGACGACAAGATGCTGGCGATTTTCCAGCGCCTTGGCGACCGCTACCGCCATGCGTTGCTGTTGCGGGCGATACTCGAAATTTTTCGCGCGCGACAGGATGCCTTCCGGCGAAAACAATTGCTCGACCTGCTGCACAAGGTCGTTCGCTGCGCCGCCCGCCTGGGGTTCAACTTCGCTGATCATTCCAGAAGGAACAATCTAGCAGCGCGGTAAGGAGAAAGGAAGCATTTGCAATGAGACGGCGGGTAACGATGATTTCCCCACCCGATTCGTGGAAGACCGCAGATTTCGGACAAAAGCTCCAAAATCCAAGCCCCAAGCACCAGAGAAAATCCAAACAGCAAATCAAGGGAAAGCAACCCGCAGGGTTGCAAGAAATTAACCCGGGGGTTGAGCGAGCGTAGCGAGCGACATCCCCGGAAGAGCATGAAACTGATTTGCACCCTGAAGGGGTGCCAGAAAAATGCGAAAGGAAGTCGATCATTCTGCCATCCCTTCAGGATGGAAGAAATTGTGTTGCGGCTTTCCGGGGGGTGTCGCTTCGCTCAACCCCCGGCTAATTTCTGGCACGGCTTCGCCGTGCTTGGAGAACGGCAGGTTGCTTATTGTCAACTACTTCTCTGCGCCTCCGCGCCTCTGCGGTTAATAAACGGTTGATAGTTGAGAATTTATGCTTGAGGGGGCAACCAAAAATTGGGTGCAGGCTTTGCCTGCTTGGCAGAAAAACACCCCTTTTTTCGTGTAGGAAAAATAATTTTTTTCGCACCGCTAAAAAACAGCGCTTTTTTGAAACGCAGAAAACCCGCATAAACATTGGTCGAATTGGCTGAAAACTGACGTTTTCAGCCAATACAAAAAAATGTTGTCAAACCTACGGTACGTTTCATTTTTAGAAAACCCGCATGGTAATCTGGCACTATGAAAAGTGAAAATGGAATGGTGAATGGGACGAATGGGATACTTGAGAGCCCGCGACAGGTAGGGACATCGCACTGTCCCGCATGCGGGATCCGCGGACGGCCCGGCGGTCCGTCCCTACCCAGATGCTGTTTCGGCTGCAGGCGAAGCCTGCCTTGGAGTGCGGCAGTCCTCTGCCGCTTTGCAGGAGCGCGGACAGCTTGGCCACAGAAGCCTTGGCGAACGTGGGCCTTGTCCGCGCCGTTTCGGTTAGCACATTGCTCGGGGACGGACGCGCAGCAGGTCTTAGCAGACTGCCAATGCCCTACCGAACGTGGGATTTTGATCGGGTGTTTCACCTCGTTTCAGCTTGTTTCACCTGGTTTCAGCTACGGGAAAAAATTAGAAGAGGCGTCTATGAAGCACGGAATCTCGAGTTGGCAACGGGTCAGCCATTCGTAAAGCACCAAATACCAACATCCAAGCGCCAGAGAACGTTCAAATGCCAATCACCAAACGATCTCCTTGCCAACGTGCGCATCGGTCTTGGCGCTTGGGAATTGGTGCTTCCATGGAGCTTGGATGTTG
>DASRBR010000225.1:0-2597 GCA_035653495.1 Verrucomicrobiia bacterium | reverse complement strand
TCCGGTTCCGGTTCGGGAACGATCCGCAGCATCATGAGTTTTCAGGAACAGTACGGCAACCCGCCTCCATCCAAAATGAGCCTCAAGGAAGCGGTGCGGTTCGCCTTGCGCCTCTTGATGGTGGCGTCGGAATTTGATTCCGCGACGGGCGGCGTGAACCCGGAGACCAACACTTACGCGACCATCCGCGTGCTGCGCAGCACGGGCGTGGAACCTGTCACGGACGAGCAGCAATCAGAATTTTTGAAACCCTAACGCATGACTGAAGAACCGTATCGTTGGCTGGAGGCGGTATCCAACCGGCGCGAATATGTCCGCGAACAGCTCAAGGGCGGCTCACCCGCGCTGGCGGCGAGTTTGCCGGATGGAATTTTGCTTTTGGGCGTCGGCGGCGGACAATCCAAAGTTTTTGAACTGTTCGATCGCCAGGCGCTGGCTGGGATTGGACATCCGGCTGACATCGAAAAAATCCGGCAGGCGGCGATTGACGCCGCACACACGGAAGCCTTCACGCGCGCGCCGGAAGACGTCAGTTTGCGGCGGCTCGTCGGTTTTGGTTTGAGCCCGCAATTGAAGACGAATTTCGAGCAGATTTTTAACGCGCCATTTTTGGTTGAACTGATATTGGCGGAATTGGGCGCGGAGCGGGGGAAGGATTTGTTGTTCCGGTTGCATTTCGACGGCGCGTTCCAATTTCAGCACGGCGGCGTGCTGGTTGCGGCGAGCATGCCGGAGCCGGAAGCCGAGGCCAAGGCTTGGCTGGACAAGGAGCTTGCGGGGGTATCTGACCGCGCGGCGGCGGCGGAATTGATGATGCAGGCGTGGTGGTGCCTTTTGGAAAACAAGCATTGGGGTGCTGATTTTCCGAATGAAGCCGATCGCAAGGCCGGATGGCGCGCAGCCACGCAAGGCCGGGTGGTCGAAATCGGCTGGCTGGCGCGAAAATCGCCGCGTCAGGCGCATTACGAAACGTTGACAGTTGCGCAATTGGGGTTGTCATGAGGCATGCTTTGCCTGCCTTTACCCGTTCTGTAAAAAAAATCACCCATTAAAATTCTGCTGGATTCGTTGCACGAACCAGTCGAAAGTAATTTGGAAAAACGGAGAAGTATTAGAGGGTGAGTCGTTTATGAATCGCATTGTCGGACTCGAAACGGAATATGGGTGCCTTACCAACACGCCTGCGGGCTCGTTCATCGCCGTGGAACGCGTGCGCGACTGGATTTTCGGACGCGAAGAATACGGCCTCATCGACGTGCATCATCGCGATTGGGACGAGCCGCCCGGCAACGGCGGTTTTCTCTTCAACGGCGGCCGTGTCTATATCGACATGGGCCATCTCGAATACTGCACACCCGAATGCGTTTCCCTGATCGACATTTTGCGCTATGACCGCGCCGGTGATGCGCTGACACTTCACGCCGTCAAATCACTTGGTCTTGCCGGCGACGTCAGCTTCATCCGCAACAACATTGACCACTACACCGGCGCGACTTTCGGCTGCCATGAAAATTATCTCGTTCGCCGTTCCGCGCCGCTGACCGAAACGAATGTTCTTTCGCTGCTGACCTTTCTCACGTTGCGGCTGCTGTTCACCGGCGCCGGGCGCGTCGGCACAACGCTTGCCGCCGAATGGCGCGGCGAAGTGAGCCGGCCCGGGACCGATGGCGGTTTCCAGATGAGCCAGCGCGCCGATTACATCAACAACGATCTTTACGAATGGGTGCAGTTCAATCGCTCCATCATCAACACCCGCGACGAACCGCTCGGCGACCCGCGCAAATATCGCCGCCTCCATTTGCTGCATGGCGATACCAATGTTCTTCCGGCGACTTTGCTCCTGAAAGTGGGCACCACGTCGTTGATGCTCGACTTGCTTGAGATCAATCATTTGCCCAAGGTCGTACTGGCGGATGCGGTCAAAACGTTCCGCGCGCTTTCGCACCAGACCGAGGGCCCATGGGACGTGCGGCTTGCGGACGGTCGCGTGATGGACGCGGTGGAGTTGCTTGAAAGATTTTTCAGCGCGGCCTGGGCGGAATTTCACGGGCGCGATGTTGAGACGGATATTTTGCTCGATGTTTGGGGCTCGACGTTGAAGGCGCTTGCAGCCGAGCCGCAGGCGTTGATCGGCAAGGTGGATTGGATCACCAAGCAATGGCTGCTGCGCAAATTCATGGACCAGGAAAAACTGGAATGGGAAGACCCATGGCTCAAGGCGCAAGACCTCGAATTTCACCACATTGATCCCTCCCGCAGCCTCGGCCTCGCGCTCGACCAGCCACCCGCGCCATGGGCATTGACACCAAAGATAATCGAAGTGGCAGTGATGGAACCGCCGACCAATTCGCGCGCGCAGGCGCGTTCGCGCATCATGCGATTATTGAAGGAGCACGCGCCGCCGTATTCGATTGATTGGGAAATCGTCGGCGTTGAAGGGATCAATCCGCTCAATTTGCTCAATCCCTTCGACCCGTCACCGCCGGAATTGAAAACTTGGTACACGGAATTTCACGCGGCGTTGAAAGGCAATCTCTCCGGGAAAAAAGAACGGCGCAGTTAGCAGCCAGCTCCCGCGCTCTCATTAACACCGGGGC
>DASRBR010000224.1:0-16936 GCA_035653495.1 Verrucomicrobiia bacterium | reverse complement strand
TATGGAACAAAAATGCGTCAAAATGACACGTAACGACACGAAGCACCAAACGCCAACATCCAAGCTCCATTGAAGCACCAATTCCCAAGCACCAAGACGGATGCGCAGGTTGGCAGGGGGTTCGGTTGGTGATTGGCATTTGAACATTCTCTGGTGCTTGGATGTTGGTATTTGGTGGTTTAAGGGAAAGGGCTCGCCTCCGCCAAGGCTTCGGCGAGCTAGCTGTTCGCGCTCCGACGCAATCCCAATTTATCCGACACAACGCGACACAATACGACACACACAAGGGGCAGCCCACCTCTGAAGCAGTGCCTACAACCAATTGTGGTAAGGACATTGCCAAATTTTTATTTGGAGTGCGCGGACATGTCCGCGCTTTGGAACCGGGCGACATGTCGCCCGGAAGAAAGGCGGTGTCATGCCACCGCATTCCAAAATCGCCGTAACACGATTGTGGTCGCTTGAAAAAGAACCTGGTGTCGTTCCCCTTGGATGTTCGGCGCCCACCACGACATCCGATGTCGGGATTCATGTTGAATGTTCGATGGTTCATTGCTATAGGTTCATTGCTTGGTCGTCCCACCGCTCGCAAAAATTTTTTCCCGTAAGTGAAACAAAGTGAAACAAGCTGAAACGAGGTGAAACACCTGCGACAATTGGAACGGATATGGAACAAAAATGCGTCAAAATGACACGTAACGACACGAAGCACCAAACGCCAACATCCAAGCTCCATTGAAGCACCAATTCCCAAGCACCAAGACGGATGCGCAGGTTGGCAGGAGGTTCGGTTGGTGATTGGCATTTGAACATTCTCTGGTGCTTGGATGTTGGTATTGGGCGCTTTATGAATGCGGCGACAGAACCCGGGGCGAATGGCGGGCTTCGCAGATGCCTGGCGGCATCCTCGTGTGGCTCTCATTCCACACGCGCAAAATTGTCTCAAAACCCTGAAAAAATGTCCAGTTATTTTGTGTTGCAGTGGAATATTTTGCAGCCTGTGGAGCGCATGACTCAAAACCGAAAAGGCAGCCGCTTTTGCGTGCAGTTGCCGCTGGCGAGTAAAGATTCAACCAAGCGCCAGCACCTGAACGGAAAGTGAGTATCAAATCCCCCCGACGGTAGGTGAATTGCTCCCATGGCGGCTTTTGACACGGCGGTTTGTGGCGGTACGTTCGTAAACAGTTGTTGATGGCAATGTTTCTGTTTGCATGGAGGTTTTAAATGTCCAATCTCAAAACGACAGCGAATGAACCGGAAATTTCCCGCGAGCGGCTCGCGGAACTTTTGAACGAGGACCTTTCCCGCGAATATCAAGCCATCATTGCCTACGTGGTCTATTCCCAGGTGCTGAGCGGCGCGGAGTACATGGACATCGCCGACCAGTTGGAAATCCACGCCAAACAGGAACTCGACCACGCATTGATGATCTCGCGGCAGATCGATTACCTCGGCAAAATGCCGTCCGTCACCCCCAAGCCGGTGCGCACTTCCAAGGATGCCAGGGAAATGTTGCGGTTCGATCTCGACAACGAAAATGAAACCATCCGCAATTACCGCGATCGCATCCGGCAATGCGAAGCCTTGGGTGAATTCGCGATGGCGGAACAGATCCGCAAAATCCTCGTCCAGGAACAGGACCACCAAATTGATCTCGCCACAGCGTTGGGCGAAGACGTCCCCGACGTTAACCGCAGCCGGTAAATATGGTTCAGACTGAACAGGCGACTGGAAAGTCGTCTGAACCCGCAGACGCCACGTAGCGCACACTTTCTAGTGTGCGGGTTCTGGGGACTTTCCAGTCCCCCAGTTTCTCATGTCAGCAATTTTTTAATGGCGCACGGCAAGAAAAAGCCGTATTAGAAGCTGTTCACAGATGAACCGGAGCATCCGCACTATTTTGAGTGTCGCCGCGGCCTTGTGCTGCATCGGTTTGCTTGCCTGGGCGGGTTTGGGCCTCACGCGCCGCCGCCCGATGAGCGCGGAGGAAGTTTCCCAATACGCAAATTCGGTTGATCTTTCGCGCCTGGTCGGCTCGCAACGCAGCGCGGCGTTGCTCGAACTGGAGGACAGGGTCAATTCAATGACGCTGGAGGAACGGCGCAAATGGTGGTTGAGCGGCGATTGGCGCAAATGGTTCGCGCAAATGACCGAGAATGAAAAAGGCCATTACATCGATGCCACGCTGCCGACGGGTTTGAAGCAGGTCTTGAACGCGTTCGGGCAATTGCCAGACGCGGAGCGTTCCAAGGCGATTGATGACGCCATGCGCCAACTCAAGGCCACGCATCGTTTGGTGACGGACCACGAGCCGGGCCATGCCGAAAGCATGTATGGCACGAACGCGCCGCCGGTCTTGAGCCCGGACCTGGAAAATCGCGCGCGAATGGTCGGCTTCAAGACTTTTTACGTTGATAGTTCGCCGCAGACGAAGGCGGAACTTGCGCCGCTGGTGGAGGAATTGCAGCATCAGCTTGAGCTTGGGCCGCAGGGAGGACAGTGATTCGCGAAGAGGTTGTCATGCGAAAGAGAGCGTTCACGTTGGTTGAGATGCTGGTGGTGATCGGCATCATCAGCATTCTTGCGGCGTTGCTTTTGCCGGCAATCGCGCGGACGCGCGAGACGGGGCGCTCAACGACCTGCCTCAATAACCTTCACCAAATCGGCCTCGGTTTGCAGATGTATGTGCAGGAAAATAATAATTTGCTGCCGCGCATGTATGATCGCGCCATCACCAACGCCGGCACGGGCCCGTTTTTCGAGCAGGTGATGCTGCCGTTCGTCAGCGGCGTGTCGAATGTGTTTCATTGCCCGTCCGATAATCAAAATCTTTTTCAACTGACCGGCTCGAGTTACGGCTGGAATTTTTTGCTGAACGGCCAGGACGCGGACCATCTGCAATTATTGACGAACATTTATCCGGCGTCGCAGATTTTCGTTGTCTCAGACAAGGCGAAGTTTCACTGGGCGCGTGGCGACCAGCGGGCCATCAATTTTTTATACGCGGATGGGCACATCAAGAACTTGATGGAATTGCAAAGCCCGTAAGGAAGAGCCGTTCCCGTAGCGCAGGCATTCCTGCCTGCTGTTTCGCCGACATTCCTGTCGGCAATGGAAAAAGTTTGCCCTCGCAGGCTGGAAACCCTGCGATACGGCAGACAAGAATGTCTGCGCTACAGATCCACGCTCCTTTTTTCATGGCGAAAAGCGCCTGACGCGCTAAAGTCAACTTATGCAAGGCAGACGTTTTCGTCCTCTGTTTTTCGCGTTGGGAGCGATTGCAATCATTTGGGTGCTCGCGGCGGCGGGTTACTTGGTCGCCCGCAATTCGAAAATGACTGCCGAAAAAGTCGAGCGGTACGTGCATTCGATCGATTTCGCAAAATTATCGCCGACCGAACGCGCGCGCGTTTTGAGAGAACTGGCCGAGAAGTTAAACGCGCTTTCACGCGAGGAACGGCAACGCGCCAGGCTCGATAACGCGTGGCGTCCATGGTTCGCCGCGATGACGGATGGCGAAAAGGAGGAGTTCATTGACTTGACCGTGCCGGGCGATGTGAAGCAGATGCTGACGGCGTTCGAGCAAATGCCCGCCGACAAACGCAAGAAAATCGTGGACTCGGCGATGAAGAACCTGCAGAACGCCCGCGAGCAGGACAATTCCACCAATGCAAACTCAGCCAGCACGAACGGCCCAGTCCAACTCAGCCCGGAACTGGTCCAAAAAGCTGAAACGCTCGGCTTGAAAACTTTTTACACGGAGGGTTCGCCTGAGACGAAAGCCGAACTTGCGCCGTTGATTGAGGAAATGCAGGCGACGATGCAAAGCGGCCGGGCAGTTCGTTGAATCATCATGGCGTCTCGAGTTAAATCCAATTGCAAATTTTCGGCTGTTCCCTGGAATGATGAACTTTGACAATTGCTTGATTGGCATGCCAGCCGCTGGATCGAACAGCATCGCGGTCCCCCTGACCGTTGCCCTCTCCCCGAGGAGAGGGAAAACAATTTGGCCGCGCTTGCGAATATCAAACCGCGTTGGATCGCAATCACAGCGGATGATGTCGCTCCCTCTCCCCAAGGGAGAGGGACAGGGTGAGGGGGACCGCGATTCGTTTCAACCCGATGCTGATTCTGCCAATCCAGCAACTGTCAAACTTGCTGAGTCCTCCGGCAGAGCCGGAGAATTTCCTGTTGGATTAAATCAGCCTGCCGGTGGCGGCGGCGCTGGCGGGGGCGTTGGTGCTTCACCGGTTTCAGCAGCTTCGTTGGCTTCGCTGATGACCTTCGCGATGGCTTGAAGCTTGTCGTTCTGGTTCAAATTGATCAACTTCACGCCCTGCGTGTTGCGGCCGGCTTCACGAATGCCGTTCACCGGGATGCGCACCATCTGGCCGCCGACGGTGATCAACATGATCTCATCCGAATCTTGCACCGTGAGCGCGCCGACGACGAGACCGGTCTTGTCCGTCGTTTTCATCGTGATGATGCCCTTGCCGCCGCGTGATTGAACCCGGTATTCGCCAAAATCAGTGCGCTTGCCGACGCCATTGTCACCGGCAACCAGCAACGTCGCATCTGGAACAACGACAGACAACGCAACCAGCGCATCGCTCGGCTCCAACGTGATGCCGCGCACGCCGCCGGCGGGACGGCCCATCGAGCGTACATCCTCCTCCGAAAAACGGATGCTCATGCCCTCGCGGGTGATCAACACCACTTCATCGTGGCCGCTGGTCAATTTGGCCGCGATCAAATTATCGCCATCCTCGATGCCGATCGCGATGATGCCGCCCTTGCGTATGTTGGCAAATTCCTCGAGCGCGGTTTTCTTCACGGTGCCTTTCTGCGTCGCGAAGAAAACAAAAAGCGGCTGGGACCAGGTCTGGTCTTCCTTGTTGGGGCCGGTCTTTGAAACCACGCGGATCAGCGCGGCGACTTTTTCGTCGGCTTTCAACTCAAGCAGATTGGCGATGCTGCGACCCTTTGCGGCGCGGCCCATGTCGGGAATCTCATGCACGCGCTCGACATACACGCGCCCGGTGTTCGTGAAGAACATCAGGAAATCGTGCGTGCTGGCGGTGAAAAGATGCTCGATGAAATCTTCCTGTTCGCCTTCCGCCGCGGCGCCTTCCCGCGTGGTCATGCCAATGACGCCGCGTCCGCCGCGCCGTTGCGCGCGATACGAACTGATGTTCGTGCGCTTGATCAATCCGCTGTGCGTGATGGTGATAATGACACCTTCGTTCGCAATCAAATCCTCAATGGCAATCTCGCCTTCATCAGGAACAAGTTCGGTCAAGCGCGCCGTGGCGTACTTGTCCTTGATGGTCTTGAGTTCGGTCTTGATGATGGTCAGCACGCGCGCTTCGCGGGCGAGGATGTCCATCAAGTCCTTGATTTTTTCCAGCAGCTCGCGGTATTCGGCGCGGACTTTGTCAATTTCGAGCCCGGTCAATTGATAAAGGCGCAATTCCAAAATGGCGTTCGCCTGCGCTTCGCTGAACGCGTAACGGCCGCTCGTCAAACGCGCCTCGCTGCGGATCAAAATGCCCAATTGCTCGACCTGCTGGCGTGAAAATTCAAATGCGAGCAGCTTGATCTTCGCCTCCTCGCGATTGGAGGAACCGCGGATGATGCGGATAAATTCGTCGAGGTTCGCCAGCGCAATCAAATAACCTTCCAACTGCTCGGCGCGTTCCTCGGCCTTGCGCAAATCAAAACGCGTCCGGCGCAAAACCACCTCGCGGCGATGCTCGATGTAGCACGCGATGAGTTCCTTCATCCCAAGCGTCTTGGGACGGCCATGGTCGATCGCAAGCGCGTTGACCGCAAAACTGGATTCCAGCGCGGTGAATTGATAAAGGCGGTTGATGACGACCTTCGCGACGGCATCCCGGCGGATTTCGATCACAACCCGCGTGTTTTCGTCCGACTCATCGCGAACAGCGGTGATTTCCGGAATGGTTTTCTCATTCACCAACTCGGCGATGCGTTCGACGAGCACGGCGCGATTCACGTTGTACGGAATCGCGGTGATGATGATCTGCTCGCGTCCACCCTTCATCTCCTCGATGCCGACTTTGCCGCGCACCTTGATGCTGCCTCGGCCGGTCTGGAAATATTGCTTGATCGGCTCGAGCCCGCAGATGGTGCAGCCGGTCGGAAAATCCGGGCCCTTGATGTATTTCATCAGCTCAGGAAGGCTGATGTTCGGATTGTCAATCTGCGCGCAGATGCCGTCCACGACTTCGCCCAAATTGTGAGGCGGCATGTTTGTCGCCATGCCCACGGCAATGCCCGTGCCGCCATTGACGATCAAATTCGGAAATGCCGCCGGCAAAACGGTCGGTTCCTTGAGCGTCTCGTCGTAATTGGGAACAAAATCAACCGTGTCCTTGTCCATGTCCTCCATGAGGATGGAGCCAAGGTGCGTCATGCGCGCTTCGGTGTAACGCATGGACGCGGGCGGATCGCCTTCAACGGAACCAAAATTCCCCTGCCCATCCACCAGCAGTTCGCGCATGGCCCAGGGCTGCGCCATGTGAACGAGCGTCGGGTAAATGGCCTGGTCACCGTGCGGATGGTAATTGCCCATCGTTTCGCCAACGATCTTCGCGCACTTGATGTGCTTGCGCGTGGGACCGACGCCCAATTCGTTCATCGCATACAGAATGCGCCGCTGGGAGGGTTTCAATCCGTCGCGCACGTCGGGCAGCGCGCGGGAGATGATGACGGACATCGAATAGTCGAGGAACGAATTTTTAATTTCGTCCGCGACGTTGACCTTCGTCACCTTTTCATTGGCTGCGAACAACGGGGTGTTGCCCGCTGGCAAACTGTTTGGGTCTTTCTCGTCAGGCATTTTAAATTATTTTTGTTGCAAATCTTCCATTGTGCGTGGCATCAGGGTGAAGCCCAGTTGTTTGGACGCCGCGCGAATCTGTCTATCCGTCGCACACATTTTGCCGCCGTGATGCAGGTCACAGGACGCAACGTGCAGTGCATCCAGCGTTTTGAGCGGAATGTGTGGATGACAGGCATTTTGGATTGCGCTGGCGCGCTCAACCACCAGACGATCCAGCGGCAAGAGCCGGATGGATTCCGATTCAAGCATTGAATTAAATTTTTCCATGGCAGCGACGCGCTCCCGCAACTGTATAAAGCCGCCCCGCTCTTTGGAAAGAAGAGCGGAACGTATTTCGGCCAGCGCAAGCTCCGATGTCACGAATTTTTCACCTGTCAATTTTTGAGAAAACCACTCGCTTTCCGGTTCGCGCACAAGCAGCTTGACGATGATTGCGGTATCCAGATACATCATCACCACCCGCGAGCATCCCGGTCTTCGCGAACGATTTCGTCCGCCGTCGGCCCGCGGTGGATCGGCTGTTTCATCAGGTAATCACCCATTCCGGTGAATACCTTCCCGCGCGTCTTCGGCTCCGCTTTCACGAGTTTTGCCTTGGGCTCACCATCGCTGGTGATGGTGACTTCCCTTCCGCTTGCAACCAAATCCAGCAAGGCGGACAACTTTGCCTTGGCTGCGCGCACAGGAATGGTGATTCCCACTCCGGGCATCACGGCAGTTTCTTTAAGGATCAACGGTTTGGTCTCCGCCGATTGCTTCCAAATTTGAGCTTTTTTCTCTTTCACGTCTTCAATGTAGTCACATGTGACTACATGGTCAACTCTTTTTTATACGTCCAAATTGCGCACGTTCAGGGCGTTGTCTTCGATGAATTGTTTGCGCGGCTCGACTTCGTCGCCCATCAACTTGGTGAACATTTCCTCCGCCTCGACGGCATCGGCGAGGTCCACGCGCAGCAGCTTGCGCCTGGCCGGGTCCATGGTCGTTTCAAACAACTGCTCGGGATTCATTTCACCCAAGCCCTTGAACCGCTTGATCTGCAAACCTTGTTTTCCGACATCCAGCACCGCTTCCAAAATCTCCGGGATGGAAAACAGCGGCTTCACGCTTTGCTTTTCGCCCTCGCCTTCAACCAACTCGAACAGCGGCTTGTCCTGCGCGGAGTAATGTTCCACGCTCAATCCTTTGCGGCTCAATTTGCCCAGCAATTCGCCGATGGATTTGCTTTCGTGCAATTCCACATGGCGCGCGCGGCGTGACGGCCCGTTGACTTTCGATTTCTCGAGGATGTCCGTGTCCCCTTCTTCCTCACCGGACAAACGCAAATCAGGATTCTCGGCGCTGAACTTCGCCAAATCTTCTTCCGTGACAAAATAATGGATCGATTCGTCGTTGCCGGAACGGACCTTGACCAGATGCCGCGGCAACTCGCCGGTGCTCGTGTTCCGGTGCTCGATGAAATCGCTGAAATCGCCGCCATGCCGGCGCAATGCCTTCGCGTATTTGTCCAGCGATTCGAGCAATTCCAATATTTCGCCGAGTTGATTTTGCGTCAGCTCCTTGTTGTCGGAAAGATTGCGCAAGCGCACTTCCTCGGTGCCGATCTGGATCAAAATCTTGTTCAACGCGGCGTCGTCCTGCACATATTCCACGCGTTTTTTGCGCGTGATCTGATAGAGCGGCGGTTGCGCGATGTAAATGAAACCGTCCTGCTGCTTGCCGGTTTTGGGGTCCGCCGGCGGCTTGATGAGTTGCGGCATCTGGCGGTAAAAAAACGTCAGCAACAACGTGCGGATATGCGAGCCGTCCACGTCAGCATCGGTCATGATGATGATTTTGTGATAACGCAACCGCTCCAGGCTGAATGCTCCTTCACCTTCGCCGTCGCCGATGCCCGTCCCGACCGCCGTGATCATCGTGCGGATTTCGTTGTTTTGAAGCACCTTGTCGAGCCGGGCCTTCTCCACGTTGATGAGCTTGCCGCGAATCGGCAAAATCGCCTGGAACTTGCGGTCGCGGCCTTGTTTGGCCGAACCGCCTGCGGAATCACCTTCAACAATGTATAACTCGGTATTGGCCGGATCACGGTCCGAACAATCGGCCAGTTTGCCCGGCAATCCGCCGCCAGTCAGCGCGGTTTTGCGAACAGCTTCCCGCGCTTTCCGCGCCGCTTCACGGGCGCGCGCGGCGTTGAGTCCTTTATCAACAATCCGCTTGGCAACCGGCGGATTGCGGTCGAAATGCGACATCAATCCCTCATACGTGATGGAACTAACGATGCCTTCTACTTCCGGCGAAAGCAGTTTTTCCTTTGGCTGATTGTTGAATTTGGGATCGGGATGCTTGATGGCGATCACCGCGACCAAACCTTCGAGCAAATCGTCGCCGGTGATGGCCGGATCTTTGTCTTTCAACAGGTTGTTTTGCTTGGCGTATTGATTGACCGCGCGCGTCAACGCCGTGCGAAAGCCAGCCTGGTGCGTGCCGCCGTCGGGATTGTGGACGGTATTGGTGTACGCCATCACCTGCGAGGTGTAGCTGTCGTTGTATTGCAGAACGACGTCCACGACGATATCGGCCTTCTTGACCGCGCCGTTTTGCATGTATTCATGCGGGCGACGGTCGGAAAAAGAAATGGTCTTGGGATGAAGCACCTGCTTGCCCTTGCTCAGTTGCTTCACGAATTCCTGGATGCCGTCCTTGTAATAAAATATTTCCCGCTTCGCCTCGGGAACGCGTTCATCCAGGAACGTGATTTCCAGGTTCGAATTCAGGAACGCCAACTCGCGCAAACGCGATGAAATGCGGTCGGCCTTGAATTCGGTCGTTTCAATAAAGATTTCCGGGTCGGGCTTGAACGTGACAAGCGTGCCGGTGCCTTTCGCCTTGCCGATGACTTCGAGCTTCTTGACCGTCTTGCCGCGCTCGAACTGCATGTGATAGACCTGATTGTCGCGCGAGACTTCGACGGAAAACCATTCGGAAACGGCATTGACGCACTTGGCGCCGACGCCGTGCGTTCCGCCGGAATAGGTATAACCGCCCTGGCCATATTTTCCGCCCGAGTGAAGCGTGGTCAGCACCAGTTCCACGCCGGGAATTTTATATTCGGGATGGATGTCCACCGGGATGCCGCGGCCGTTGTCACGGATTGAGATCGAACCATCCACGTGGATGGTCACGTCAATGTGGTCGCATTTGCCGGCGAGATATTCATCAACCGAATTGTCCAGAACTTCAGTGACGCAATGATGCAGGGCGCGCTCGTCCGTGCCGCCGATGTACATGCCCGGCTTCTTGCGAACAGCGTCCAACCCTTCCAATTTTCCCAGCTTGGAAGCATCGTAACTCTCTTGCGTTTCCGGTATTGCGTTCACAGTTTCTTCTTCCATTAATTCATTCTTTTTCGACATAGAAATCACAGCCAGGGGCGACCTTTTGCAGCCCTAAATTGATGGCCAAAATTTACAAAAAAACCGCTTTCAACACAATCATTTATTTAGCTATTTTTTTGGCCCAAAAACACCATTAGTTGTGGTTCAAATCAGGGTTATTCAAACCTATTGCGTTTTTTCCCTTTGCGAAAAAAGCGCCATCGCAGTCCTGTTTTTCGCCAGGAAATTGCAGCTTTCGGACAACATCTGATTGCGCAAAAAATCCGGGATTTTCAGCCTGCGAAAAATAGGTTTGGATATTCTTTTCCGCCCGATGAAGGCGACCGATTGCAGACCGATTTTGCGATTTGAAAACAGCCAAACTCAGGCCCCACAATATGCCATTAGTGGGCCTTTTTCGCAACGCGCCACTGGCATATTTGTGCGATCAGTGCGAACTTTTTTGCAGGAACCTGGACCATCACTTGGGCGAAAAAAATGCGGAGGGCCTCCGCTGAAAAAAAGGTGATCGTATGAACATCGAAGTCACAGACGAAGAGCAGGAAATTCTGAACGAAGCATTACAAAGCGCGATGACGACCCTGGAAGTGGAATTGCACCGCACCGATAATCCTGCGTTCAAGGAAAAGCTGAAACATCGATGCGACGTGCTGGAAAGCTTGCTGAACAAAGTTGGCGAACCGGTTCCCGGCAGAGAATCATGAGGGTGTTGCTAATGGTTACAAGGTTACATAGTTACAAAGTTACAAGGTTGCGCCGCCCGAAGCTTAAAGCACGAGCGAAACTTTTTTTGTAACCATGTAACTTTGTAACCTTGTAACTACACACCCCCCTCACGACTTCACATCGCGCATCTGAAACACAGTCGCGCCGATGATCAAAAAACTGAGGTTGTACGCCGCCAGCAAGCTGAACGATTCGCCGATTTTCCACCACGCGATCTTGTGCGCGAATGCCTCGCGCCAGATGTCCATGTCGTACGTGATGAAATAACTTTGGTAATCCAAAAAGAACGGCATGTCCTGCATGACGCGGCTGATGAACATCACCGATAACGCGAGGATGGTCGCCGCGGCAGGTTTCATGTTGAAGCATGAAAACATGAACGCCAGCGTCATCACCGTGAACGCCTTGGGCACCATGCAAAGATGTCCCATCACATAGCATCTGAAACCTTCCGCTGCATCGAATGTGCCGAACGGCAGCGGACCCGGCACTGAAAACAAATCGCCCCATGGATACCAAAAAGAAGTGAACAACAGTCCGAACATTCCCAACGAAAAAACCAGCACCACTGAGAACACACCGCCCGCCGTCCACTTCAATAAAATCAATCGCAACCTCGAAATGGGCCGCGACAAAATCATCCGCAACGTTCCATCCTCCGCCTCCTTTGCCACCATGTCGCCGCCCACCAACGCCGTATAAAGCGGCAGCAACGTGAAAGCCATTGCCGTGACCATCACCGTGCTGATGGTCAGGACCGTGATGTATCGCTTTGGGTCAAACCCGTTCATCTCCAATTCGCGGGTTATCCATTGCGTCCTGTGCGTGACGCGCAGCAAGATGATGATGGCGTTCTGCGCCAGCAGGAACATGGCAAAACCGATGTACGTCCGCTTTTTCCCGAAAAGCTTCCAAAGTTCGTTGCGCAATTGCAGGTAAAACATAATCACGCAGCGGCCGCGATGGATGGAGAATGGGGATCGCGCGCCGGATTTTGTCTTTCGCCGTTCGACGATGATTTCATCAGCGACAAATAAAAATCTTCCAGAGTTGGTTCGAGCGTGCTGATTTCATAAACTGAAAAACCATTCTCCACGAGGCAACGAACGACTTCATGCGTGCCGGTTTTCGGCGCAAGCGAAATGGCATTGTCCCCGCGCGCGTCCAAAATCATTTCCTTCTCTCGCAATTTTTTTATGGCCCTCGCAAAATCATCCACGCGCAAACGAATCCAGCGTTGCTTGCCGTGGATTTCTGACAGCGGCCCTTCGAACACTTTGCGTCCCTTGTTCATCACGGCGATGCGCGTGCAAAGCTGCTCGACCTCGTTCAGCAGATGCGAAGACAACAAAATCGTCAGGCCCATTTCGCGATGCAGGCGCAGGATGGTCTGGCGCATCTCGTGGATGCCTTCCGGGTCGAGACCGTCGCTCGGTTCGTCCAAAATCAACAATTCCGGCTGCGGCAAAAGCGCCTGTGCGATGGCCAGCCGCGCCCGCATCCCGTGCGAATAGGTGCGAACCTTCGATTTTTCGCGTCCGGTCAGGCCCACCCATTCAATCACTTCGTGGATGCGCCCGGGCGAAGTTCGCGCCGTGTAACAACTCAGGATTTCCAGGTTCCGCCAGCCGCTGAGATAATCGTAAAAAACCGGCGTCTCAAAAATCGCGCCGACTTTCTGCAATGCCTGCCGCCGATGCGTGGTGACTTCGAAACCGCACACGCGCACATCGCCGCTGGTCGGCCAAACCTGCCCCAGCATCATGCCGATGGCCGTGCTTTTGCCCGCGCCATTGTGGCCGAGCAACCCGAAAATTTCACCCGCGGGCACTTCGAGGCAAAGATTGTCCACGGCCATTTGCGTGCCGAAGTTTTTATGGACGTTGCGCAGTTCGATCATTGTTTTAAAGGAGATGGGAACATGGGCATTGCGAAATTTGCGCAAACATCGAGTTGTCTAAAAATTTTTTCCCCCTCACCCCAACCCTCTCCCCAAGGAGAGGGGATATACTCACCTGCACTTGAGATGCTCGCACGCGATGTCCTGTTCACGACGGAATTCGTGACTCCCTCTCCCGATGGGAGAGGGTTGGGGTGAGGGGAAAGGAACTATTCGCGACCCGATGTTATGGATGAAGGTTGCGCCTGGAAATATTGCCGGCAGGGCTGCGCTGCTCCAAACTTGCCAGATCGTCTTTAGAAATAATACGACACTCCGACCGCCGGCCCCATCGTGTTCACGCCGACGTTCCGCCTCCAGAGGTCCGCGTTGGAGATGTGCTGGTAACGATATTCCGCGTTGAGCGACCAATGGTCGCAAACGAAGTAACGCACGCCCCCGCCCAGTTCGAGGTTGAAATTGAAATCTTTTCCATCGAATTCGTGCGGGATGTCAATGGACGTGAGCCCTGCGCCGCCTTCAATGAAGGGCACCAACCGCCAGCCGGCTCGGATGAAATTATACCGGCACCAAAGCGTTCCGCCGGCGACATAATGGCCGTAACCGTTATAAACGCCCGCGCCAAAAACTTCCGGCGCGAGTTGAAAGCTGCCGCGCAACGGCCCGTCCCAATTGGGAGAAGTCAAGGTGTATGCCGTTTGCAAAAAGCCGCCCGCATAGTTCATTTCCGGATGGTCGAAGCGGCGGACCACGCTTGTGTTATAAACGGATGCCCCTGCCGAAACCTCGTGGAAGCCGGGTTGAAAAATTTCATCCGCTGAAAAGGAGCCGTTGGCCGTTTGCGAATCAGCGTGCACTTTGCAGGCAGCCATCACCGACAAAACTACAAGTTGTCCCACGAATCGTTTCTGAGCATTTTTCATACGCGCGAATGATAGTAGCATAATAGCCCGACTTTTGCCCGCCAGAAAAAATTCAGTGGATAATGGAGGGGTTTGGGCCGTGGTGAAACTGTTCTCAAATTGGGGACTGGAAAGTCCCCAGAACCCGCACACTCGAAAGTGTGCGCTACGTGGCGCAGGCTTTCCAGCCTGCGGGTTCAGGCGACTTTCCAGTCGCCTGTCCATGCTGAACCATATTTCCTCATTAAGAAAAGTGTCAGATCTGCCAGTGCAGGACCGATTTTTCGACGCAGGCAGTCACGGCGAGAGACGGTTCAACAGCCAGCGATTGTCCGGCTGGCGCAAATATTCAAATCGATCATGCAGCCGGTTCGGGCGGCCCTGCCAAAATTCGATGCGCGCCGGCGTTACGCAATAACCGCCCCAATACGGCGGCAGCGGCACCTTGTCACCTGGATGTTTTGCCGACACCTCCTCCAGTTTTTTTTCCAGCACGGCGCGATCGGCGATGATTTCGCTCTGGCTCGAAACCCATGCGGCGAGCCGGCTGCCCTTTGGCCGGCTGTCGAAATATTTTTCCGACATCTCGCGCGACACTTTGCCAACTGTGCCGGTGATGCACACCTGGCGCTCCAATTCCGGCCAAAAAAAGACAAGCGCAACCTTTGGATTGCCGGCGAGTTCGCGTCCTTTGCGGCTGCCATAATTGGTGAAGAAAGTGAACCCGCGCGCGTCAACCGCCTTGAGCAAGACGATGCGCGCGGAGGGTTGGCCCGTCGCATCCACCGTGGACAGCGTCATGGCATTGGGGTCCGTCAAACCGGCATCCACGGCTTGTTCGAGCCATTTGGAAAACTGCGTGATGGGATCGGCGTCCAGGTCGGCGCGGCGCAACCCGGCGCGAGTGTATTCCCGGCGCAGGTCGGCGATGGACTGCTTTTTGTTCATCTTGAGGCAATTTTCCAATCAACCGGCGGTGACAGAAACTTTTCCAAGCACGGCGATCTCCGGCGGGAAACGTAAAACTCCGCGCCGATAATCGTCCATACGCCATTTAAGGCACGGCCAATGTCGCAGAGCCAGCCCTTTATTGCGCATGGGCCAATACGCGTTAAAATCGGCCTCCAGTCCCTGCAGTTCAGCAATGCCTTTTTTTGCCATGCTGCGCGCCGAAGCGTTGCGGCCGTTCGCCAGCGATTGCTGCCAGAGCATGATCTTGCACGACTGCGCAGCCATTCTCGCGGCGAGGTCCAATTCCATTTTGAGCACCCCGGCGGATCTTGAATCTGGATGCGCGCGTCTGAGCGTAGCGCGCTGGTTTTCGACTTCTTCCAAAGCCGCGTGGATGTTGGTCGTTGAAATTCTCGCGTAATATTTCAGGCCGTTGCGACAAAAAATTTCGCGCAACCGCGGCTCCGGCGCTGCGATCACCGCGCCATAAGGCGTCGTGTTCACCTCGAAATAATTGAATTTGCGATGAGCAAAGCCCAGCGCAAGCGCGGCTTTGGCGGTTTGACCGGTTGCGTCCTGAAAAATGTCGCGATTCAGGACGGGAACGAGCAGTTTTTCGTCGAATGATTCCGCGCACCAGCTCACCGCCGCGCCGAGCAAATAAGGCAGGAAACTCACTGCGAGTGGCTGAGGATGCCCGCCGTCGCCCCAATCGGTATTAAGATATCCGATTGCGCGATGCTTTTTACCGACGCGCGCCGCTTCGCGCAAATTCGCAAACGCATTGTCATGGCGTCCGAGCAGGCTCATCCAGCTCGAAGTGCCCGGGCAAACGTAAAATGGAACTTTCGATTTCGCGAAAATGGCTGCTTCCTTGTCGAACGGATGGCTGGCCTCGTATCCCCAATTCAATGCGACGCAATCGTTGGGCAATTCCGACACCAACTCCGGATAATGCAGGATGATGTCGCCCCAGAAAAGCATCCGTTTTCCGCGCGCCGAAGTTTCGCGATGGATTTTCTTGAGAAAATCGAGATACACGCGGCCCTTGCCCAATTTTTCGCAAAGCTTTTTGCTCTGGCCGCGGCCAAGGTCCCATGTCTCATCGCAACCCACATTGAACCGATTGCTCGTGAAGTTCGGCAGCAATTCGTCATAAAGCCCGCGCAAAAATGGAATCGTGCCCGGATGGTTCGGGGCGAGCGTTGCGGGATGACGCACAAACGCGCCGTCCTGTTGCGGATAAGGCTTTGCGGTCTCGGCAATTTTTTTCAGCGGCGGATAGGCGAGCCAGTAACGAAGATGCCCGAACGAATTTTGGTTCGGCACAAGCTCGATGCCGAGCCGACGGCAATGTGCGTCCAATTTCAAAATTTCTTCGCCCGTCAACGCGCCCCAATCGCGCCAGACCGGTTCATAATTTCGGTAGGCGAACGTGTGTTCGGTGTAGAGTTGAAGCTCGTTGATCTTAAAATCCGCGAGGTGGTCGGCCAACTCCAGCAATGTTTCAAGTTTCGGAACGCGCCCGCGCGAGATGTCGAGCATCACGCCGCGATGCTGAAAATCCGCATGATCACGAATGCTCAGACACGGCAGGCGACGGCCATATTCGCGCAAAAGCTGGCGCAACGTCGCGACAGCAGCGCGCAAACCTTCCTCGTTGCGATAACCGATGCTGACGCCGCGCGAATTGATTTCGAGCATGTGCCCGCCGGGATGGTTCGGCGCGGAGGAACTTGCAAACGCGCGTATCGCAAGGCGCGGATGTTTTGCCGGGCCGATGACAAGTTCGAGTTGAACGCCGGCGCTTTTTGCAGCCGATTGAATCCGTTCGGAAATTGGAAGCAGAACCGTTTCGCGCGGCAAGGCGGCATCGAGATGCAGCGCCGCGCGCGCCGGAAGCGTGCAGGTGCCGGGGTGGCGTTTGAGAAATCGCGGATGAGGAAGAAGGTTCAAGCCGCTCAACCCTGCGCCGGAATCATCCCCGATTTGCGCGCGTAATTGAAAATCCCGCCCGCGTCCACGACGGGACGCACATCGCCCAGGGGCTTGAACGAATACACCTTGCCCGTCTGTTGCACGGTGACAGTGCAGGCGTCAAGGTCCACGGTGACCACGTCGCCGGTTTTCAAGATGTCGCAAAGGCGGTCGCGACATTCGCAGGGATAAAGTTCGCCGGTGGCGACGCAGTTGCGGA
>DASRBR010000223.1:0-4116 GCA_035653495.1 Verrucomicrobiia bacterium | reverse complement strand
ACCGGCTTGGACTATTTCAATTCTTCCAAGCTTCGCCGGGGTGTTGTGCCCGGAGTTTTTTTTCGCCGTCCTGTGGTTAAGGTGCTCGCTTTGACTTCGCCCGGCCTTACCACTCAGCGCGATATTTTAAAGACTCTCGTTGTCTCCGGGTTTTGGTCAGTCCCGAACCAACTGTAAAGACATGATAGACTGTCTTTACAGTCTTGTAAACAACTTTCTGAAACTAATTTCAGGATGATTTATTGGGGTTTTGGGTCGTTTTGGGATGATTCTGGACGGTTCTATATAGAAGGGGTCAAAAATCGTCCCAAAACGGGTTTACGGGTCAATTTTGTTGACTGGGGTATGGGTAGGGGGAAAATCGTGAAGTATGGGACAGTTTCAAAGAGTGGTGTTTCCGGGTGTTGACCCGTCCGAGAGGGTCTGTGAGAAGGTCGCGGAGCAAACGGACACGGTTATACTCTCCTTTTCTTGTGGAAAGGACTCCATCGCGGCATGGCTGGCAATCCGGCCATACTTCAAAAAGATAATCCCGTATTTCCTTTACATCGTCCCCGACCTGGAATTTGTTGAAACGAGTCTGAAATATTACGAGGACTTTTTCGAGACTCACATTTACCGGATGCCACACACGTCTTGGTTTCGGATGTTGAAAACCCTCACGTTTCAACCACCCGAACGAATTCCAGTGATCGACTCGTTTGAACTTGGGGAAGTGGATTATGAGGAATTACGGGACTTGGTATGCGATACCGCCAAGATACCGCGAAGGACTTTCGATGCGAAGGGGACTCGCGCTGCGGATTCAATCATGCGGCGGACCAACTTCAAGCGGCGCGGCGGCATCAATTACAATCGGAATTTCTTTTTCCCGGTGTGGGACTGGAGAAAAGAGGAATTGGTGACACGGCTGAAAGAGTCGGGCGTGAAGATGCCGATTGACTACGCTCTTTTTGGAAGGTCATTCGACGGGATTGATTTTCGGTTTCTTTACCCAATCAAAGAGAATTTCCCGGATGACTATGCGAGGATTTTGGAATGGTTCCCGTTGGCGGAATTGGAAATCAAACGATACGAATATGCCACGCAAAAAAAATGACAAATCGGAATTGGACAGCCTCATTGATTCACTCAATGCGGATGACGTGCAGTTGCCGGACATTGACCGCGAGATCGAGCGGATGAATCAGAAAAATCCGATGGACGAAGTGCCGGACACTGACAACGCGGAAAAGGATTGCAATGGCATGATGAGCGCCGCGCTCAAGGCTTTCAAGGAACAAGCCCGCAACGAGGAAAAAGTTTTCAAGGACAACACTGAAACCGAATATTGGTTTTGTGTCTGTTTCCAGAGCCGCGAGCAAAAGGAAGTTTTCTTGAAGGCGATGGCCTGGTTTGAACATGGCGACAAATATCTCGACGGTCAATTCGTGGCCAAGAAGCTTGGCGTGAAGCTTCCCGAAGTGAACCGCAAATTCAACAAGGGAGAGGTCGAAAAATCGATGGTTAACATCGGTATCATCCCCGCGAAGAAAAAGAAATGACCCTGACGTTCGGCCATAAATGAAAGGTTCAAATTATGGCCAAACCAACTAAAAGTTCCAAACGGTCGGGCAAGCGTTCCGGCAGCGGGAGCCGTAGCTCCGGCAGCTAAGAAATTCTTGCAACCACAAAGCAGCGATAGGTGAAAGCCTGCCGCTGCTTTTTTACATGCCTAAGCAAAAGCAAGAGCCGGGTGGAATCAGCCCTGAACAGGCTGCGAAGGTGCTTGCCGCTGATTTGGCGAACATGGTCAAGAAGGTTGCCAGTGGGCAGACACTCAGCCCACGCGAGCGGGAACTTCTACAGAATGTCAGCCACCGTGGAAAAGCAGCGAAAGAAGGCGATGGGCTGGTAAAAAACCACACGCATCTTGCCGAGGCATTGGGGGTCAGTCGCCGGACGATAATTCGATATTCCAAACGCGAGGATGCGCCAAGGCCGAGGCCGAACAGCAGTCATTCGGTTTCTGAATGGAGGAAGTTTCTGGCAAAGCACAACGTGGTGGATGACGAGGAAGATTTGTCCAGCACGGAATTGAAGGCCAAGCAAATTCTTTTACAGAATCAAAAGCTGGAACATCAGCTTGCGGTGTTGCGCGGCGAATACATGGCCACGGTCGATGTTGAGCAAATGGTTGCTTCCATGGTTGAACAAGCCAAGCGGGTTTTGCTATCCGGTCCCGCTTCGTTGGCTCCGCAGGTTGTCGGCATGACGATACCGGAAGCCGAGGCGCTTTTACGTCAATGGCTACATGACGCGATGGCGCAACTTCACATAGACCCGGTTGGGCAAGCGGAAAAGGAGGCAATATGAACCCGTTTATCAATGCCGCCCGCATCGCGTGGAAGCCACAGGATTTGAGGACGCCTTGGGAATGGTGCGAAGATCACGTTATCGTAGATAAGACTTCGCCATTACCAGGTAAATGGCGTTCCGCGAATTCGCCCTGGGTAAAGGAAGTCATGGAGATTCGACTCGACCGGCGCGTTCGGATTTGCTGTGTGAAATGCTCCGCGCAGAGCAGCAAGACACAAACCGTTTTAAACCTGCTCATGTATGACATCGTTGAGGACTCCGGGCCAACAATGTATGTCATGGCGAACAAAGAGGACGCGGCGGATTTCGTTGATGACCGATTTTTGCCGACGCTGATGAATTGCAAACCGGCAGCGGAGTTGTTGCGCGGGCAAAAGGGGCTTGGCTTCAAATTCAAGAACGGAATGCCGCTTTACTTTGTCGGCGCGGGTTCAATGGCGAAGTTGCAGGGAAAGCCGATGAAGCGGCTGATGCTGGACGAAGTTCGTAATTATCCCGATGGCGCTTTGGAGACGGTATTAAAGCGTGTCCGCGCATTCGGTGATTTGAGTCAGATTTTCATGATTTCGACGCCGGACAAAAAAGGCGACACGATGGACAGGTCGTTTTTGGACGGAGACCAGCGGACGTTTCATTTTCCGTGCCCGATGTGCGCTCACATGCAACAGCTTCGCATGGCTCAATTGAAATGGGACACCAACGAAGAAACTAAACCGGAGGGAAGATACAATTTCGACCGGCTTGCGCTCACGATTCGTTACGAATGCGAACAGTGCGGCCATCAGATCAAAGACACACCGGCAGAACGCAAGATGATTTGCAGGGCCGGAAGATTTATCCGCATGAACCCGAACGCGCCGGTGCATCACGTCAGCTTTACTTGGAACGCGTTGCTGCCGTGGTGGGTCTCATGGCGGAGCATCGCTGAGGAATTTTTGAATGCGCGGGCGGCTGCGAGAAATCAGGATTTGAATTCGCTCAAAACATTCATAAACGAAACCTTGGGAGAATCATGGGAGGACTCGCTTGGAGTGATTGAGGATTTTGGATTTTTGGAGGCGAGGAAGGATGCCTACGATTACGGGGAAGGATTTGCGGAGGCGCATCGGCGGCTCATGGCGGCGGACAAGCAGGAGAAAGGCGGCGAGCATTATTGGTGGGTTGTGCGCGAGTTTGCCGCGTTCGGAAAGTCACGGTTGATTGCGCATGGACGGGCTTCGACGCTGGCCGAGTTGGAGGAACTTCGGGTCAAGTATCAGGTTGCGAAAGGCGATGCGGTGATTGATTCGGGTTATGAGGCGCAACAGGTTTATCGCTTTTGCATATCGACGGGCTGGCGGGCGTTCAAGGGTGACCAAGTGGATTTTTATCTTGTGCAGAAGCAAGACCCGCGCAACTCGGAAAAGGTTGTCACGGTGCGGCAGATGTATCGCAAGACGCAGGCGATGGTTTACAATCCCGATACGAAACGGAGGATTGGGCCGATTCCGCTTTACACGTTCGCGGGAGCGCCGACAACGGACCTGCTGATGGAGTTCATGTCCGGGCTGGTGGGTGAATGGACGATACCGCATGGCGTTGATCGCGAGTATTTGAAGCAGATGACGGGGGAGCGGCGCGAGCAAAAGGAGGATGGCCGGGGAGCAATCCATTATTTTTGGAAGCGGGTTGGGGCGAACCATTACCTTGACTGCGAGCGGATGATTATGATTGCAGCGATTGTATCCAAGACGATTGCGCCGCCGCGTCCAGTTGTTC
>DASRBR010000222.1:0-2564 GCA_035653495.1 Verrucomicrobiia bacterium | reverse complement strand
ACCTTGGGCAGTGAAGTGAGCACCCAGGAACCGCAATTGACCAAAAAAATCCAGGAAATCTTGGACCAAAAACGCAAATACTTGGAATCCGCCATCCGCGACGCCCATGCGCAAGGACTTATCAATGCCCCAGATGCTGCTTCCAAAGCGCGCATGCTTTTCACGTATTATGAAGGCCGGTTGACTGAGGCACGGATTCAAAACGATTTGGGCCTGCTGCGCGATGCCATGAGAGGAACCTGCGAATTGCTCGGAGTAAAGGAAATCGTCACTGCCGAATAAATTTTTTGTAAAGTAATTTGACTAACCTGCCAACTATCAAAAGGAAAGAAAGCGTATGAAAACCACTGCTCAACTTAAAAATTCAGTCTCGGACGCCTGCATCAAGTCCTGCCAGGCCATCGTGGCGCAGGTCGCCAAGACAAAAGACGCCATGCTCGCGCAATTTCGCGAACTGGTTGCCGACCATGAAGAGGTGCTTCGTCTCGCGTTGAATGAGGCCGAAGCGCTGGCCTGGCAAACCCAATATCCGCAGCTTGTCTTCCAGGACTTGGCTGAAGAAAAGGCCAAACATGTGGCAGAGTGGGCGGCCCATCAGCGCGTCGTCCGTTCCGGCGCGTCATTTCGAGTTTGATGTCCCCAAACCGCCGGTTCATTCGTCGCAATAGAGAAACGGCGAGCAACTGAAAATTTTATGAAGAAAAAGATTTTTTTTAGCGCGACAATCATCCTCTCCATCGTCGCCATAATTATTATCCTGGCCGGGTGCAGCAAGGAACCCGCGCACGCCGCCGCCCCGCCCGCGCCGGCGGTGACGGTCACCACCGTCAAAACGAAACCGATCGTGGAGTGGGAGGAGTTCACCGGGCGGGCCGAGGCGATGGAGTCGGTTGAAGTCCGTCCGCGCGTTTCCGGCTACATCCGCGAGGTGCGTTTTCAATCGGGTCAGCTTGTGAAGAAGGGCGACGTGCTTTTCGTGATTGATCCGCGCTGGCACGAATCGGATTACAAACGGCTGGAAGCCGATGCCGAACGCGCGCGCGTGCAACTGGAAAATGCGAAGCGCGAAGCGGACCGCAGCTCAAATCTCCTCGCTGACCACGCCATCTCTGCCGAGGAAGGCGAGACGCGCATCTCCAATTTTCAGGCGGCCAAGGCCGCGTTTGCTTCTGCTGAAGCCGCGCGCGATTACGCCAAGCTCGATCTGGAATTCACACAAGTCCGGGCGCCAATTGATGGCCGCGTCAGCCGCGCATTGATCACCGAGGGCAATTACGTCACTGGCGGTTCCGGCGCAGGCACGGTGTTGACCACCCTGGTGTCGGTTGATCCCGTTTACGTGTACGCCGATGTTGACGAGGATTCTTATCTGAAGTTCAACGCGCTCGTTGCCGCCGGGAAAATCGAGACAAATGCCGAGGGCCACATGCCGGTGCAATTGCAATTGGCCGATGAAACCGCCTTTCCGCATCAGGGCTACATCGAATCCTTCGACAACCATCTCGACGAAAACACCGGGAGCATTTTGTTGCGCGCGGTTTTTCCGAATCCGGACGGACGCATTGTTCCCGGATTATTTGCACGCATCCGCCTGCCGATGAGCGACCGGCATCCCGCGTTCCTCGTGAATGAACGCGCCATCGGCACGGACCAGGCCCGCAAATATGTTTTGACACTGACCTCGAGCAATACCGTCGCTTATCAACCGGTGGAACTCGGCCCGGAAATCGAAGGCAAACGGGTCGTTCGAACCGGCATTTCTGAAGGCGACAAAATCGTCGTCAATGGCCTGCAACGCGTCCATCCGGGAATGGCGGTTGCGCCGCAGGACGAGGCCGAGACCGGCAGCATGGCTGCGCAATAAATCAGCCTGAAGGGGAACCACGATGAACTTCTCAAACTTTTTCATCCGCCGGCCCATCTTTGCCGGGGTTTTGTCGGCCATAATTTTTTTGGTGGGCTTGCTCGCGCTCTGGCGATTGCCCGTGAGCGAATATCCCGAGGTCGTGCCGCCCACGGTGGTTGTCCAGGCGAAATATCCGGGCGCAAATCCCAGGACGATTGCCGAAACCGTCGCTTCGCCGCTCGAACAATCCATCAACGGCGTCGAGGATTCGCTCTACATGTTTTCGCAGGCGACGCCCGACGGCGTGATGAACCTTACCGTCACGTTCAAGCTCGGCACGGACGTGGACAAGGCGCAGGTGCAGGTGCAAAACCGCGTTTCACAGGCGCTGCCCAAATTGCCGGAAGAAGTGCGCAACCTTGGCGTCACCACCACCAAGCAATCCTCCGACTTGACCATGGTGGTGCATTTGTTCTCGCCCAATGGCCGCTACGATGAAGTTTATCTCCGCAATTACGCCACGTTGCAGGTCAAGGACGTGCTCGCGCGAATTCCCGGCGCGGGCAGCGTGCAGGTGTTCGGCTCGGGTGACTACGCCATGCGCATCTGGCTCAAGCCGGACAAAATCGCCGAGCGCAATCTTACCGCCAGCGATATCGTGGCCGCCATTCGCGAACAAAATGTGCAGATCGCCGCGGGCGCTGTGGGCCAGCAACCG
>DASRBR010000221.1:0-12861 GCA_035653495.1 Verrucomicrobiia bacterium | reverse complement strand
TGCCCGCGGCAGAGTTGGGCTGCAAATCCCAGCTCGTCACCCGCACCGGCGCCGCGCGCAATTGTGCCGCCATCAAAAACAACGCGAGCGCGCTGATTTGCCGCCAGCCAAAAAATTTTGCAAGGCGCGGGTTCATGATTTGCTCTGAAGAAAACATGTTATGGCATAAGTGACAAGAATGGAACAGAGATAGTAATTGGGGAGCGCGACCGTCTCGGTTGCCGCGCCCGGCGTCTCGCCGGGCGTTTCTGGACTCTTTTCCGTTCGGCGAGACGCCGAACGGGGCACGCCGGAGGCGTGCGCTCCCCAAACTACTAGCGTAGTTTCATCCCCTCGCATCCGGGCCAACCAGATGTTTTCTACAAAGCAGTTCGTCATTCTGCCGTGATCGCGATCAAGAACGGCGCGGGCGTGGTCTGCGCCGAGACAAAATCAATGGTATCGATGGGCACTTCCGGCGCGAGGTTTTCCCAGGTGGTCTCGAACAACCTTATCCCATGACCTTGCGCCCGGCTCCATCCGTTCGTGCCCGTCCATGCGACCTTCAATTCCTTCGCGCCGGGCTTTTCATTCGGTTTGCTGTGCCAGTCGCGCACGTCGCGCCCGCAAACGATTGGGATTTCCAACTGCATTTTGTTCGTCCCGAAATGCACGATGTAACTGCCCACCTGCACGCCGTCATCCTCCGGCGTGGCGAACGCCGCCGCATGCAGAAAATGCAATCGCGCGCATTTTTGGTGAATGGGAATGTATTTGACCTGCGCGGGAAATCGTTTCATCAGGTTCGATTTGCTGCTCAACTGGATGATTCCGCGCACGTCGAATTCCACGCCGCCGAACGTCTGCAATCCCGTCGGCAGCGACGCGAGGTCATTGCTTTGCTGGCCATTCCACGAGTGCGTGAGCATGGCATTGTAAAAGTCAGTGAGATTGATTTCGTTGCGAGGGGTCTGGCGGCCGCGTTGAAGAAAATAAAGTCCCGAACCGCCCGGCGGCCTGGCGGCGACGCCAGCAGTGGAACCTGCAGGCGAGCCGCTGGCAAAAATCCGCCGAGGTGTCAGTTCAACGACGTTGATTTCGTTCGTGAACAAATTCTCCCACATCTCACCGCTTTCGTAAATCTTCCCGTCGAACGCCAGATTAAGCACCCTGCCATGATGCCGGCAGCGCACCAGCGGCACCACTGAGCCGACCAAACTCATCTGACGCCTTTTCCATTCGCGGCGCGTTTTGGTTTCCGAGCCGGGAAATTCCTTCGGTGCAAATCCGATCGGGCAAAATTCGAAATAATACGAGCTCGGCAGCTTGGGATCGGCGAGCGGCGTCAATTCCGCCTGGCCCGTCCGCCGGCACGCCGGGCAAACCAGCACGTTGGCATCCGTGATATATTGCGGCACGAGGTCGGAGAGCCAGTTCGGCAGGTCTTTATGATCCATCCGATACGCCTGGATGGCCTCGTAGATCAATTTGAGATTGCGGATGCAGCCCTCCTTATCTTCGGCGGCTTGCTTGGGACTTTCGGAAAAGGTTTGCGATTGCGCCTGGGCTTGCAGCAGCGGCAGAACAAAAAAGATGAATGCAAACGTGAAAATCGACACGAAACGAGCAAGGCCGCGTTTCGTAAGTTGTTTATGTCTGGCACTCTGAGTCATGTTGACACAACCAGCCTATCTCAACCCGGCAGGTTCGCTCATGTCAATGAGTTTCAGCGCCAGCTCCCTTGTTTTCGGCCCACCGCCTGTGAGGGAAAATCTTCCACGTCCCAAAAACGAATTGCTGGATGGCCATGAATTTTGACCATCCAGCAATGAATCTCATCCGCCGCTCACAAACCGTTCACGGAATAGACCGCATAACCGCGCGGCGCGGCCCAGACCTGCACGCTGCCGCTCGAATTGCAAAACTGGTTGTTAGGCGCGACGTTTTGGCCGCTCACGGTGGAGGACCAGGCGTAGGCTTTCAGCGTCTGGTTTTTCAGATAGCCGTTCCCTGTCGTCACGGTGTAACCCTTCCAACTGCTCGGGCTGGAATTGATGACGACAATGTAACCCGGCGAAGAGCTCGAATATCCATAACTGCCGTAGATGAGACATTGGCTGTCGCTGCTCTCCAGTATTTGGATGTTCGGACCGCCGTTGGCCAATTTTTCGCGGCACCATAAAAGCTGGTTGATGCCGTTGCCCCACCCGCTCCCGTTCCCGCCGCCGGTCGCCAGCCCGTAGTTGTAATAATCCTCCCAAAAAATGCAGGGATAACCCTGATACGTCATGATAATCGCGTAGGCCATCATTTTGTCGGTGGTGATCTGGTCGGTGTCGTGATTCGCGCAGAAGGTGACTGCGTGAAAGGGATTCTTGGCAGCATAAGATTTGGTGGGATCCAGAACGTCTCCCAGATTGCCGCCGCCACCGGTGTTGTCGCAGAAAGTTTGCATCGTGTAATAAAGCGGGAAATCGAATGCCGAGGAATTGGCTGCGTTGACCCAGTTGTCAATCGCAGTGCAATCGGTGTCCCAATACTCACCTACGCTGAAGCTTGGGCTGGTGGCGGCGTTCATGTCATGGACGACCCAGGAGTGATAGCCTTTGACGTAATCATACCGCCAGCCATCGAACCCGGCGTTGCTGGTGCTCTTGAGCCAGGTCATCCACGCCTTCATGTCGTTGTATGGCGGAGAATTGACATAGCAGATGTCCGGGTAACCGCCGAACGTCCCTTCATCGCTGTATTCCTGGTAGTTCGGATGGAACGAATCCCAATGCCAAAGGCACATGCCGCTCTGGCAAGCGGAGAAATCGGTGTAGGAAGTCCCGCCGGTATAAGGATTATGCTCCTGTTGCCCGCCGGTACGGTGGTTCAGGACGATGTCCGCGATGCAGGAGATGCCCTGCGCTTTGAAGGCGGCGATGGCGCTTTTCAATTGCGCCTGCGTGCCGAAATGCGTTCCCGGCCCGCCGTTCTGGCTATAGGAACCAAGGTCGTAGTAATCGTATGGATCATAACCCATGGAATAACCGCCGCTGGCAGATTTTTGCGGCACAGGGAACCAGATGCGATTGATGCCATAGCCTCCAGCCATGTTGTGCAATGCTGAAGCCTGGGCCTGCATCGTCGGATACCACGGTCCCGGACAGTTCCAATAAAATCCTTCCATCATTACGCCAGCAAGCGACGAAGAAGCCCAACAGATGCATACGAACAACCAGACTGTTGCTTGAATAGAAGTTAAGGTTTGCCGAACACGATTCGCGCGCGCGCCAATTCGAGAATTTATAGAAGCCATAACGATTACCTTTGTTGTTGTAATGGTCAGGCTTGCGAACTCTGGTGGTGATGGCTGCAAACACTACAATACTTCGGACGAAAATCCACCGCATGTTTGTGCGGGTATGGACTTGCTTTGTAGAAAACATCTGGTTGGCCGAATGCGAGGGGATGAAACTACGGTAGCAGTTTGGGGGAGCGCACGCCTCCGGCGTGCCCCGTTCGGCGTCTCGCCGAACGGAAAAGAGACCAGAAGCGCCCCGGCGAGACGCCGGGCGCGGCAACCGAGACGGTCGCGCTCCCCACCTACTATCTCTGTTCCATTCCTGTCCCTCATGCCATACCGTGTTTTCTACAGAGCAGTATGGACTGCAATGGTTAAAAAACCGGATGAAGATGGAATTAGTCTTGCAAATCGAGCCATAAGCTCGCATCATTTCCGCAATAACCGGACCGTTATTGCCTGCGCGATGGATTTGCCGGGTGGGAGTTGCATCTCGATCAGTTCGTTTCATTGGTCGCCGCCGGAGGCCACGCGGAGAATCATTTTTTCAATGTAACTCAAATCCATGCTCGGAATGAAAACCAACTCCCACACCCTCCTCAAACTGGCGCTGCTCACCATCATTGCTGCCGCTATTGCAAGTCCGGCCACGCTACGCGCCCAGAACACCATGTTCACCTACCAGGGCCGCGTGCAGGTCAACGGCACTAATTTTAACGGTACCGGCACGTTCCGCTTCGCGCTGGTCACCAGCACCAATTTCAATCATCAAGCCACCGGCGTGGCGAACATGGGCGGCATTTCTCCCAACCTTTTCGTCAGCAGTTGCAACGTGACCTTTGGCGGCAACGGTTACACTTCTCCGCCGGCGGTGACTATCACTGGCGGTGGCGGCTCGGGCGCGACTGCGCAGGCCAATCTCAGCGGCGGCAGCGTGGCAAGCATCACCGTCCTGACGCCCGGCTCCGGTTATAGCAGCACACCGACGGTTTCCATCGCGCCGCCTCCGCCGAATATTTCCTATACGACTTATTGGAGCAACGACGGCACGAGCGTCGCGGGCAGTGAACCCACGGCTGGTGTGACCTTGGGAGCGACAAACGGATTGATGATGGTGGTGCTGGGCGACAACACCATCCCGAACATGGCCGTCATCAGCGCCGCGATTTTTGCACAGCCCAATTTGCAATTGCGCATCTGGTTCAATGACGGCGTGCATGGCGACGCGGCTTTGTCCCCGCTGCAGAATCTCACGCCCACGCCTTATGCCGTGCAGGCGCTCAATGCAGAAAGTGTCGCCGCCACAAACATCACCGGCTCGATTCCCTTGTCCGAATTGCAAAGCGGTTTTGTGACCAACAATCAAAACGGGGTAAACCTCAACGGCTCGTTTATCGGCAACGGCAGCGGTCTGACCAATCTTTCGGCCACCGGTATCGCCTTCAGCTCAACTAATTATTCCATCACTTCCTGGGGCGCGAACGTCTATGGAACGAGGAACATTCCTCCGGGGCTTGTCAATCCTATTGCCGTCTCAGGCGGTGTTTATCACGCCCTCGCGTTGAAATCGGATGGGACGGTCCTTGCATGGGGTGGTGGAACGACCAACGATTTCTTTGATTACGGCCAGGCTATCGTGCCTGCAGGCTTGACCAACGTTGTCGCCATCGGTGCCGGCGGGGCCCACAGTCTTGCGCTGCTGGGCAATGGCAACGTCGTGGCCTGGGGCGCGGGCACGAGCAACAATCCGAGCGATGGATTTGATTTTGGCCAGTCTAGCGTCCCTTCATCATTGAGCAGCGTGAAGGCGATTTCCGCCGGGGGCGCTCATTCGCTGGCATTGGAAAGCAACGGCGCGGTGGTCGCATGGGGAGCAGGCATGGTCGTCAATCCCACCAATGGCTACGACTTCGGACAGTCAAAGCCCCCGGTGTTTACCAACGCCATGGCCATCTCAGCCGGTTACTTGCACAGCCTGGCTTTGCGAGGCAACAGCACTGTCGCTGCATGGGGGGCGGGAAAGACCAACAATCCCAGTGATGGTTATTACGATTACGGCCAATCCATCGTGCCGGCAGGATTGAACAACGTCATCGCCATTTCGGCCGGAGGCTTTCACAGCCTGGCTTTGAAATCCGATGGCACCGTCGTCGCGTGGGGCGCGGGCACGACCTACAATCCAAGTGACGGTTATTACGATTACGGGCAATCCATCGTGCCGGCAGGATTGAGCAACGTGGTCGCGATCTCGGCCGGTTTGATCCATAGTATCGCACTGAAGTCTGACGGCACCGTGGTTGCATGGGGCGGGGGAACGTTCTACGATCCGGGCGACGGCTTTGACTATGGGCAAGCCATGGTCCCTGCCGGGTTGAACAACATCGTCGCGGTTGCGCCCGGCTCTGGCACTTCGTTTGCGCTGGCCTTGCGCAAACAGGCTTCCGGCCCCGTTGCATTCCTCGATTCCGACAACACCTTTGACGGGAACGTCAACATCAACGGCGATCTGGATGTTTTGGGCCAGGTCACGAGCGGCATCGGCTTTCTTGTGAAAGGCCCGACGAACCAATATTACCTGCCCGCGACAGCGGCAAGTCTCCGCATCGTGCGCGGCGGCGTTTTTCTTACTGGGACCAACAACGGCGGCGAGGGCTTCAGTGTGAGCCGTGCGGGCACAGGCTCCTATACGGTCACTTTCAATCCAGGTTTTTCTGATACTCCCATGGCCACGGCAAGTCCACTCGTTGCCTCCCCGCTTACGATAATTACTGCCAATGCCTTGAGCGACTCACAAGTGCAGTTTCTTTCATATACGCCGGGAGGAGTTGCAACCGACGCCTCATTCAGCTTCATCGCCATCGGCGCACAATGAGCACTTGAGCTGCCGCAAGTTTGACACCCCGTGGTAATATGCTGCCATGACTGCAAAACGCGGTGGCACGAGCATGATTCTGGTGATTCTTCTGATGAGCCTTTCCGCGCAATCGCATGCTGCCGATTCAATTTCAAATTCTGTTCCTCCAACCATTGAACCGCTCAAGGCGCAAGGGATTGAAAATTTCTACAAGCTGAGTGACCGATTTTATTCAGGCTCTGCGCCGGAAGGCGACGCCGCTTTCGCCGAACTGCAAAAACTCGGCATCAAGACCATCATCACCGTGGATGGCGCAAAACCCGATGCCGATACCGCGCGGCGATTTGGGATTCGATACGTACATCTGCCTATTGGCTACGATGGCGTTCCTTCGGCGCAAGCGTTGCGGCTGGTCAAGGCCGCGGAAACGTTGCCTGAACCCATCTATGTCCATTGCCATCACGGGCAGCATCGCGGTCCGGCGGGAGCGGCGGTCATCTGCATGGCCGTTGAAGGCTGGACACCCGCTGAAGCCGAATCCTGGTTGCATCTCGTAGGCACTTCGACCAATTATCCCGGTCTTTATCGGAGCGTGGAACGATTTCGTCCGCCGTCACCCGACGTGCTCAAAAAGGTTTCCAGCGATTTCCCGGAAAAATCCCCGGTGTCGCCCCTGGCGGACGTGATGATCGAGGTGGATGGCCGGTTCGATCATTTGAAATTGATAAAGAAAGCCGGCTACAAGACTCCCTCCAATCATCCCGACCTGGAGCCTGCGCAGGAAGCGCTGATGCTCGACGAACTGTTCAAGGAACTTCTGCGCTCTCCAACCGTGGAAAATCGCCCCGCCGCGTTCAAGCTGAAGCTGTCCGAGGCGGAACGGGCGGCGGACGCGCTTCATCAATCCTTTGTCAGCGGCATTTCAGCCAGCGATACGGACCCGATATTTCAAAAAATGGACAACGCCTGCACCGCCTGCCACAAGGCGTACCGGAATTGATTTATTGCGCAGGCCTGGCAGTGTTTATAGTCAGTTCACACACGTAGCCGTTTTATTTGATGGGAGTGGGATAATTTCCGGGTGGAACGGGCAACTTGCTGCTCTCTAGAAAAGATGCTTGCTAGTCGGACAAGAATGGAACCGAAATAGGAATTGGGGAGCGCACGCGTCCCGTCCCGCATCTGCGGGAGCGTCTCGCCGAACGGAAAGGAGTTAAGAAGCGCCCGGCGAGACGCCGGGCGCGGCAACCGAGACGGTCGCGCTCCCCAAACTGCTACCGTTGTTGCATTCTTGGCTCGTCCGGTTAAAAAATGTTTTCAATCGGCGGGATTTTGACCGGGTGTTGCAGCTTTTTGCAGCTTGTTGCACCTGGTTGCAGCTATCAGGAAAAAAATTGGAACAGGAGGCGCAATGCAGGTTCCGGGTTCGGTTTGGCCGAAACATCGAACGCCCAACAACGAACATCGAACGCTGAATTGCCGAAACGGCGGGTTTGGATCATTGGATGTTCAGTGTTCAGCGTTGGTTGTTGGATGTTTCCGGGCAGACCCTACCTCTTTATCGGTAGGTAAATGTCCGCTGAAAAACGGGTGATTTTCCCTTTATTTGACGCGGTGGAAGAAAATTCTCTCGCGTCGGCGGCATTGGCGGTTCATACTTAATTTAGAAGTCCTGAAGGGCGTTCAAAAGGGTCGGTGATGTCGTATTTCCTGTTGAATGCCCGCTGGTCGCCAGGCTGAATCACAGCTTGATTGCATTATCATGAAACGGGTTAAGAAACGACATGCGCGGCAACGCAAACCGGCCGCGCGCAGTTCCAAGAGGCTGCCCGCGCTTGAATCCAGCGACCGTTTCGAGGAGCGGGACAGGCTGGTGGGCGAACTGGAGCTGCAATTGACCCGGCTCAAGTGGAAGGAGCAGGAGATTTTGCGCGCGCAGCAATCCACGGAGAACGTTGCCAATTATTATGCGGACCTTTTCAACATGGCGCCGGTGGGCTACCTGATTTTGCACGTTTCGGGGAACATCCTCGAAATCAACCAGGCCGGCCTAAACATCCTCGGGCAAAAATCACAGGAGATCAAAGGCAAGCCGTTCAGCGTGTTTCTGGAGGAAGACCAGGTCGCCAAATTCCTGGAGCATCTGCGCCGCGCCCGTATTGCCAGAAAACCGGTCGTGACGGAATTGGCCCTCGGCGCTTCCGTCAATGCTTTTGCCATCGTGGAACTGGTCAGCCGGCCGGCAACGGGACGGGATGGAAACACGGTGGTCCGCACGGTGATGCTGGACATCACGGAACGCAAACGCGCGGAGCAGGCCTGGCTGGAAAATGAGCGCAATTACCGCAACATCCTCAATTCGATCGAAGGCATCGTTTGGGAAGGAACGGAGGGGCCGGGAGAATTCACGTTTGTCAGCCAGCAGGCGAAGCAAATCCTGGGTTACCCGGCAGACCGCTGGCTGAACGAACCCGGCTTTTGGGAGGCCCGCCTGCATCCCGACGACCGCAACCGCGTGCTCAACGTCCGTATGCAGGCTGTGGCGGAAAGGCGCCCGTACCTGGTGGAGTTTCGCATGTTCGATTCCAGCCGGCGGATTGTCTGGCTGCGCGATAGCGCCCACGTGATGCGTGATGGCCGGGGGCGCATCCGCCTGCAAGGCGTGATGGTGAACATCACCGAACTCAAGGAGGCGGAGGAAGCGTTGCGCGAAGAGACGCGGATGCTTGAGACCGTCAACCGCATCGGCACGCTGCTGACCGGCCAGCTCGACTTCACCAAGCTGGTCGCCGCCATCACCGACGCCGGGAAACAGGTCACCGGCGCGAAGTACGGCGCATTCTTTTATAAACGTTCCGAAAGCGTTGATGAAGCGATGGCCCTTTACGTCACGCCCGGCGCGACACGGGAGATATTCGAACAACTTCCTCTTCCCCGGCATCGTCCCGGCACGCCGCCGATGGAAGTGGAACGCGATGCCGTCCGCATCCATGATTTGCTGGAGGGGAAGCAGTTGCACGCGGCGCCCAAGGGCAAACACTCTCCTCCCCTCGACGCGATGCGCAGCTATCTCGCCATCCCGGTGGTTTCGCAGAACAATGAAGTGCTGGGCGGCCTTTTGTTCGGGCATCCTATGCCGGGAATTTTCACCGAGCGGGCGCAGCATCTTTTGGCGGGCATCGCGTCCGAAGCGGCCATCGCGCTGGACAATGCCCGGCTCTACCGCGCGGTGATGAAAAGCGAGTCGCATTTCCGCAAGCTGGCGGATGCGATGCCGCAAATCGTCTGGACCGCGCGCGCGAACGGCCAGGTGGATTATTTCAACAATCGTTGGTACGAGTACACCGGTTTGCCGGCCGGCTCGCTCGGTGAGCACGGCTGGATGGCGGTCCTGCACCCGGAGGATTGCGAGCGGTGCCTCGAGGGCTGGAAAAAATCGATCGCCGGCGGAAGGCAGTTCGAAGCGGAATGCCGCTTGCAGGAACGGCGCACGGGAAGATATCGCTGGCACCTGGTTCGTGTCGTGCCAAATCTGGATGATCAGGACTGCGTCCTGAGCTGGTTCGGCACCTGCACCGATATCGACGACCAAAAACGGGTCGAGGGCGAGATCCGGGAATTGAACAGCGCGCTGGAAAAACGCGTTGCCGAACGGACGGCGCAGTTGCAGGCGTCGAACCAGGAACTGGAGGCGTTCAGCTACTCGGTGTCCCACGATTTGCGCGCGCCATTGCGGAGCATTGACGCGTTCAGCCAGTTGGTGCGCGAGGATTACCAGGACAAGCTCGACTCACAGGGCAAGGAGTATCTGGGCATCGTCGGCAACGCGAGCCGGCAGATGGGACAGTTGATCGATGATCTGTTGCATTTGTCGCGCGTGACGCGCACCGAAATGCGCCGCGGCCCCGTGGACTTGAGCGCGCTCGCGGAAATGATCGTCACCAACCTGCGCCAGCTTGAGCCGGCCCGGCAGGTGGAAATGACCATTGAGCCGAATTTGCAGGCGCAGGGGGATGTTCAATTGCTGCGCGTGGTGCTGGAGAATTTGTTGAACAACGCCTGGAAATTTACCAGCCGCAAACCTGGCGCGCGGATCGAAATGGGCGCGGAAGGCCAGAATGGCGAAAGGGTCTTTTTCGTGCGCGACAACGGCGCGGGCTTTGACATGTCGTATTCGAACAAGCTTTTCACCGCGTTTCAACGGCTCCATTCCACGAGCGAATTTCCCGGGCACGGCATCGGTTTGGCGACCGTGCAGCGCATTATCCACCGACACGGCGGACGCATCTGGGCCGATGCCGCCGTGGACAAAGGCGCAACATTCTACTTCACCCTGCCGGAATAACCTTGCCTGTGAGCATACCACAACCCTGAACGATTTTATCGCCGAAAAGGCGCAGATTTTTCTCCCTCTCCCAGGGGGAGAGGGTTGGGGTGAGGGCGGGCAATAGTCTGATTTTTCTTCCCATTCGCCACTCCAGGCCGCGTGTATTCTGGCAAAAGATGTGGCGCGCGTTGTTGCAGAGCCGCAAAGATTTCTCCGCGGACACCCTCAGCGTTCCGCAGCAAATGGGAATTCCAAAAACGCAGTTCCAAAATGCCTTTGGTTTTCAAGAATTCAGTGCGTTGTAGGTCGTGAGCTTGTCTGGCCGGATGACCGTGGCCATGGCCGTCCAACTCAATGGACAGGCGGGCTTCTTCGCAGAAAAAATCCAATTCATCTGGGCCAACCGGATGCCAGCGGCGGAATTTGTATCCACTAAATCGCCGGTTGCGCAGCCAGCGCCACATTAGTTTTTCCGCCCAGGTCGCTTTTTGTTTCACGGAACGATCATATAAGCCAGTCATTATTACGAAAAGATTAGAAAGACGCTCGCCCTCACCCCGGCCCTCTCCCCCTGGGAGAGGGTGAACCGACTCACGCGTGCCGAACGTACAAGACGAGGGTTGCAATCTCTCTCTTCCCAAGGGAGAGGTTTGGGCGAGTGGGAAGGAACTACGGCAAACCGATGTTAAATGAAAGTTGCGGCGGCGAATTGCTTTTCCATAGGATGTGCTCTCATTGAATACGCGCCCAAAAAATCCTGCCGTTGCCCGATTGCGTTTGCGCGTGACTGCGACAGCGGAGACGTTGCTGCGCGGCGGCCATCCCTGGCTTTTCGCCGATAGCATCAAGGAACAGAATCGCGAAGGCAAAACCGGCGAACTCGCAGTCATCTACGACCGGAAGGATGAATTCTTGGCGGTCGGCTTGTACGATGCCGATTCGCCGATTCGCGTGCGCGTCTTGCATTCGGGCAAACCACAGACGATTGACCGCCATTGGTGGCTTCGGCGTTTGAAAGGAGCGCTCGAAAAAAGACTGGCCGTGTTCGACAGCGCCAGTCCAAACTTTAAACCTGAAACCTTAAACTCGAAACCAGCTCAGCCGACAACGGCCTATCGCTGCATCAATGGCGAGAGCGACGGCTGGCCCGGTCTTGTGCTGGATCGCTACGACACCACGCTCGTGTTGAAATTATATTCCGGGGCGTGGCTTGCGCGATTGGATGAAATCACGGAATTGCTCGCTGAACGTGTGCCGAACGAGCGCATCGTGCTGCGCCTGAGCCGCAACATCCAGGAAAAAGCTGCGTCGGAATTTCAGCGCAGCGACGGACAAATCTTGCGCGGCGAAAGCTTGTCCGGCCCGGTGATTTTTTTGGAAACGGGATTGCGGTTCGAGGCGGACGTTCTGCGCGGGCAAAAAACCGGCTTTTTTCTCGACCAACGCGAAAACCGGCGATGGGTGGAATCGCTGGCGAAGGGACGCGCGATGTTGAACGCGTTCAGTTTTTCCGGCGGGTTCTCACTTTACGCCGCGCGCGGCGGCGCGAAATCGGTCACGGACCTCGACATCAGCGCGCACGCGCTGGCGGGCGCAAAGCGCAATTTCGCCCTGAACGCATCCATAGCCGAAGTGGCGCGGTGTCCGCATGAGATGGTCCAGGCGGACGCATTCGAATGGCTCGCCGAAACGAAACGCCGTTTTGATTTGATTGTGCTCGACCCGCCGTCACTTGCCAAACGCGAGCCAGAACGCGCCGGAGCCATCCGGGCTTACTCCCGATTGGCGGCGATGGGAATCCGGGCTTTGGAACGCGGCGGGATTTTGGTGGCGGCATCGTGCTCGGCGCATGTGAGCGCGCCGGAATTTTTTGCCGCCGTGCGCGAAGCCGCGGCAAAATCCGGCCGAAAATTTTCCGAACTGCGCACAATCGGCCATGCATTCGATCACGCAGCGAACTTCAAGGAAGGCGAATATTTGAAAGCGATTTATTTGCAGGTACACTGAGTCAGACATGAATGGCTTGGGCTGCAGTAACCATTCACGCGCAAATGGTTGCGGGCGATCCGGAATTCTCCTCCCCAAAATCGAGTGAAAAGCAGCGTCAAATTGCAGAAAAAACAGCCCTTTGGCTTGTAGGGAAAAAGATTTTTGTCCTACACGTCGTCTCTATGTGTAGTTTGAAAAGCAGCAAACCCGCATAAACATTGGTCCAAATGGCTGAAAACTGACGTTTTCAGCTACTTCAAAAAAATGTTGTCAAACCTACGGTACGTTTCATTTTTCGAAAGACCCCAGGGTAATCTGGTGCCATGACTATTGAGAATACAATGGTTGATGGGACGAATGGGACGAATAGGACGGCGTCACCCGCCCGTGTGGGTTCCTTCGGCTGCAGGCGAAGCCTGCCTT
>DASRBR010000220.1:0-5345 GCA_035653495.1 Verrucomicrobiia bacterium | reverse complement strand
GACATCCGCGCCGGTGGACATGTCCTGAATGCTCGTCACACCGAGGCTCGCTGCGTAATCCGTTGCGGCGCGCGCGGCGGCGAGCTTTTCCTCGAAGGTATTGTCGGGAATTATTTTTTCAACGAGCGACATCGCCGCGTCCTTCAAAACTCCGGTCGGCTCACCATTCGCATCGCGCACAATTTTTCCGGCATCGACTTCCGGCGTGTCGCGGCTGATGCCGGCCATCTTCAAGGCAAGGCTGTTGGCAAGCGCCATATGGCCGTCCAGTCGGCTGACGAAAACCGGGTTGTTCGCGGTCACGGCATCCACCAATTCCTTCGCCGGCAGCGGCGCGCCCGGCCAGCTTTCATGGTCCCATTCGCCGCCAAGAATCCATTGGCCCTTGGGAAGCTTTTCGGCAAAACGACGGATGCGCGCGGCGAATTCCTCCGGCGACTTCGCGTCGCGCAACTCCACATTGGAAAGCTGAAAACCGCCGCTCAAAAAATGCACGTGCGCATCGTTGAAGCCGGGAAGCACGAGCCGTTTGCCGGCATCGATGACGCGCGTTTTCGGTCCAGACAACGAACGGATCTCGTCTGTCGAACCCACGGCAGCAATGCGATTACCGAGAATGGCCAGAGCTTCGACAACCGGTTGCGCCGCGTCCATCGTGCGGATGCTCGCGTTGATGATGATCAAATCAGCCGCCAATAATTTATTATTCTGCGCAATCATGGATTCGCCATTTAGTAGAATGGGACGCTACGCCCGGCAGGAACAGGATGAAAGCAAAAAGCAGCCGAGACGGGACTTTACGATTTCGTGTCTTTGGTTCAGCCTCTTCCACGCGCCCATGCTGGCGGGTCGTTCAATTGATAAAGCATCTCGCCGGCCTTGCGCACGAGCAAAACGCCTTCACCTTCGCGGTTCCCGTAATCTTCAATGTTGATGCTTTTGGGATCGCGATAACCGAGATTGATGGCCTCGCATTTTTCGCGCGGGATTTGCGTGGCGAGCGTGACGCCCGCGCGGCATTTTTCCATACCGTTTTCAAAAGTCCCGATGCCCCGCACATGCGTGACATGAGCCAGCACGCCCCACGGGTGATGTTTGAACTTGTCCCACTGCTTCAAAAAATAATCGCGGCAATGATAACCAACCGCTTCGATGACTTTGCCATGCGTGAGGGAAATCTCGCTGATGTGCGGCGCGTAAATGATGAGTTCGCCGCCGTCGGCCAAAACCGGCTCCAGTTTATACATGCATTTGCCGGCAGTCCAAATCTCGTCATACATCGGCGGAGCGCACGAAAGAATCGTGTGAAACGGCTTGTCCATGTAAGTGATGTGCAGCTTGCGGGACATTTCGCTGGCGGCATCCCACGCGCGTTCGGGCGTCCCGGCGATCAATCCGGCAAGGCGTTTTTGCGGGTCAACCACCATGCAAAGACAAAGTTTGTCGATCTTCACCATCGCGCCGGCGCGGTCCACGACTTTGCGAACGGGCGTCCATTTGTTGCCGATGATCATGGGGTTCGTCACCACCGCGCCGAGCCAATGGAAAAAATTCAGGATCTCCGGCCCGCCCACGCCGGGAAACAAATATTTGTTCCCGCCCGAAAAACCAACCACCTCATGCGGAAACACCGGCCCGATGATGATGACCTGGTCGTAATCGAAAACCATCCGGTTGATCTCGACGGCAACATCCATCGCAAACAGCCCGTCGGTCAGGTTCGCGATTTCCGCTGCGGGAATGGTACCGATTTTTTTCAACGCGGACGGTTGGTCCCATGCGTGGTTGAAAAATTTCACGGCGCCGTAAGTGGACCGCCGGTCTGCTTCGGAAATTTCCAACCTCTTGCAAATGGCCGATTCGCTCATCGGCTGATGCGTGCCCAGCGCTATCAACACATCGAACCCGCCGGCCACGCCCGCGATTTGTTTGTGCAATGTTTGAAACACAACCCCGACCGGCGCGGTGCGTGTGCCGTCCGGAACGATGAGCAGCACCTTGCGTCCTCGATAATTTTTTGCCGGGCAGGCTTGTGCCAAAACTTCCGCGACCTGCTGCGGGCTCACTTCTCCGCCCGGCGGCGCGGCTTGTGAAATGGTGTCGTGCACGGGGTCAGGGTAATTCAATTTTTACCAGGAGGAAAGAGCGAATGGAAGGAGCGGTTACAATGTCACATGGTTACATCAGGTGCGTTCTTTTGTCCTTTGTAACTATGTAACCATGTAGCCATTGGAACCTTTAAACGAACAAGCAACAGGAATTGTTTGATCAGGCGGCGCATAGGGCGCGACCACGTTTGCAGCAACCAACGTTTCTCATACAACAACGGGACCGGAACAGAAACGTCCTGCGGCCACACCACTTCCGCTTTTGCCAGTTCGCCGATCAACTCGAGATATCGCTTCGCCATTTTTGCCGCGGTGAATTCACTGCGCACAAATGCGCTCGCAGCATTTGCCATTTTCGCAAGCCGCGCCGAGTCGCGCGAAAGATCGACGATGGCGTCCGCTGCTGCTGCAACATCGCCCACCGGCACGCGAATGCCCATCTCGGCTGTCACGACCTGCGGCATGCCGCTCTCCAAATCCGACACCACCGGCACGACGCCTTCGCCCATGGCCTCGAGCAAACTCAAGGGCAATCCTTCGTAATCCGACAGCAGCACAAAAATATCAGACGCGTGCAGATGCTCCTCGATCTGTTCGTTCGGCGCGTCCCCCAAAAAATGCACATTGGGAAAACCGGAAACAGCGTCGCGGCAACTTTGCATTTGTGGTCCGGAACCGAGCAGCGTGAACTCGAACTTTACGCCGCGCGCGGTCAGCATCTTCGCCAATTCCACCAAACGGCTCACCCGTTTCTGCTCCTCGATGATGCGCCCGATATAAATCAGCCGCAGCGGTTTTGCCGGATCGCGCGGCGGCACGGTCCGTGCGGGACCGAACTCGATGCCGTAAGGAATTTGTTCGATGCGCAGTTTAGTGACGAACGGGTCGCGCGCAACTTTTTGGCAGATTTTTTCCGACACGCCAACGACCACGTCGAGCCACGGAGCGAATTCACGGACGACTTCGTATGGCGCGGGATCGTCGGATTGAATCACGCCGATGCGCACAACTCCCTTGGGCATCATTCGCAAAACTTCAAAACTGTCGCCTCCTAGATTGGCCAGGACCGCAGCGGGTCTTTTTGCGGCAATCAGGCGATATGCTTCGCGCAGTCTGTCTTCGAAAATAAACCGTGGATTCATTGGCCCAATCACTTCGATTCCTGCGTTGGCGAAATCTCCGCCCATCTCATTTTTTCCGGACAGAAAAATGATTGGCAGCGCCAGGCCGCGTTGACGGAAAGCGCGCCCTAGATTGATGAGGAACGTGGTGCTGCCGCCCAGCGGAAGAATTCCGGAGCAGGCTGCCAACGTGGAATCATTGGTAGTCACTTAAAACTTTTCACGCCAGGCATCCTCAATGGCGTCAGCCAGTATAAATTCCTGATAGTTCTTGCGCAACGAATATGTCTTTGTTCTCATCGACTCTTATGCGTGCCAGTCTCTTAACTTGTTCGGGAAGCGGTCGAATTCTTTGCAACTGACTCTTTTGCGTTCGTGACTTCGACGACCATCAATGCCGTCCAGCCAACCAGAACCCCAGTGGCAGAACATGCCGCGGAATTGCGCGCGCTTTACCAACAGGCCGATTTCACCCCGCCCATCTGGACCGATCCGTCCGACGTGGGCTACCTCTGCGTCACGCTCATTGAACGAAGTATTGCGCTGCTTTCCAAGGAATTGAACGGCGAACTGCTCGATGTCGGTTGCGGCCGGCAGCCGTATGAAAGCTATTTCCGCCATGTTGCCCGCAAACAGGCTTGCGATTTCGATTCCAAACGCGGCCAGGTGGATTTTGAGTGCCCCGCACATCGCATTCCGTTGCCGGACCAATCGCTGGACTCCATTCTTTGCACAGAGGTGCTGGAACATGTACCCGACCCGCTTGCGGTCTGGCGCGAATTCCATCGCTTGTTGCGTCCCGGCGGAAAAGTGCTGCTGGCAACCCCGATGTATTGGCCGCCCCATGAAGAACCATACGATTTTTATCGCTACCCGGAATTTGGACTCCGCTATTTCACGCGTGAATCCGGCTTTGAAATCGTGCGGCTGATTCCACGCGGTGGACCATGGGCGTTTTTCGGCCAGGTCGGCCTTCATGTGATGCCGCACATCATCCGGTTCCGATGGATGCGCCGGCTGTGGAACAAATTCTTTCTTGGCTTTGATGGGTGGCGCTGTTCCGGCCGCCTGACCATGGGCTGGACCGTCCTGGCGCGAAAACTCGCTACGCCTGCATCCTCCAAGCCCTTAAGTTAGAGTGGCGTCCCGTTCGCCGCTAAGCTTGAGTCGCTGCTTGCGGCTTGTTAAGCTCGAATCACCTGTGATTTCACTTGTCCACATTGTGAAGATTGAACGCATTCCGCTCGAATTGGTTCTACAACTCGAGGCTGGCGATGTGTTGTTCATCGATACCAGCCAGGCGCTTAAGCTCCAGAACGATATGGAATGGGAACCGGTTCATATCCTTCCCAGCCCTCAAACCAATGCCTGAACCCGGCAACATGGCGGCCGCTCCAGCATCGCCGGCTGCGTCCGCGCCTGCGCCCGGAAAACTGCGGCGCTGGCTTTGGGCAATTCGCGCGAATTCCAGGCTTGCCTTCCTCCTGCAACTGGCCACACGGGTTCTTACCAGCGGTCTCAATTTGTTCTGGATCCGCCTGCTCGTCGGCGCCATGGGCAAGCCGCTTAATGGACTTTATCTGGCGTTCCAAAGCGTCTTCTCGCTCGGAGGATTGGGGGACCTCGGCATGGGCGGCGCAGTCGGCATCCGCGCCGGGCAATATTTGGGAAAAGAGAAGGAAAACGATCCTGAATTGCAACGTTTTCTGGCTTCCGCCCGTGCCGTCTTTCTTTTTCTCACGATTGCCGTGGTCGGCTTGATGCTCCTGTTTGCCCACTGGATTCCGCACTGGCTCAATTTCCCTTCCGTGCCCGAGGCAGGTTCACTGACCAAAGTATTTGCCGTTGGTGCGGCGATTGTCGGCGGGGTATTGCTCTTCAGTTACATCAGCAATGTCAATTACGCCTGCGGAAACGTCGGCTGGCCGGTGCTGCCGGATTTTTTGCTGCTGCAGGCTTCGTTGCTTTGCCATTGGCTGCTCGCCCGCCAGGGGCAGCCTTTGTGGATGCAATATCTGCCGTACCTCGTCAGCGCCGGAATAAAACTGTTGCTGATGTGGATTTATGTGCGCGCTTCGCATCCCTCACTGAGCCGGCTTTTGCCTCTGCGCATTGA
>DASRBR010000219.1:0-2189 GCA_035653495.1 Verrucomicrobiia bacterium | reverse complement strand
CCCAAAAAGATATGGAAACCATTGAAGCAGAGCAAAAAAGCACTCACTAACAGAGGGAAATCATTGACTTGAAGCAGCTTGTCATCTATTGTGCTACAAAATTCTATTACCTAAACAACTGTTTACGCAGTGAATCCTTCTCGATCTTTTTTCTCGAACCGTCCCGCTGGCGCCCTGGCCGCATTTGCCGCAATTTCGAGCTTGTGCGGCAGCGCGGCGTTCGCCGGCAACATCTTGAATGATCCGGGCTTTGAAGCGAGTGGGAACCAAACGAGCACTGAAGTTGGCTGGACGATGTATGGGCAGGGGTTCAACACGCTGAACCAAACCAGCGCCAGCATCGCGCATAGCGGGAGCAATTATTTTAAAGTCTTCCAAGGTTTCACGGGCTCGGTCACTTACAGCGGCATTTTTCAGGATAATCCGTCGGGAGCAGGCGCGACTTACTCTGCGGATGGTTGGGCATATACAAGTTCCAGCGATGTGTTGTCCGGAACCAACCTGGCATGGATTGAGGTCACCTTTCGCGATTTCAACCAGAGCATCCTCGCTCTTTACCGCTCCAGCATCATCGGCACCAACGCCATCAAATCCGGCGCGTTCCATCCCAACACCTGGTACGACCTGCGCATCACGAATCTCTGCAACCCTTCCACAGGACAAGTCATCGGCGCGGTCACCAACTTGACTGCGCCTCCGGGAACAACGTTTGTGCGCTATCAGGTCACTTTGCAAGGCGACCCCAGCGCGGCCGGCGGCACGAACTCGGGCGGTTCGATGTATTTCGACGACATGACGCTGAATCAAACGGCGGCAGCGACGAACGGCCTGAACATCGTCTGGAGCGACGAGTTCAACGGCAGTTCGATCAACCGGAACAATTGGAATTTCGACATTGGCAACGGCTCGGGCGGTTGGGGAAACAACGAGCTTGAGTATTATACCAGCAATTCGCAAAACGCGTATGTCAGCAACGGCGTGCTGCACATCGTGGCGCTCAAGCAGAGCACGAATGGTTACAACTACACTTCCGCGAGAATGAACACCTCTGGATTGTATTTCAAAAAATATGGCGTGTTCGAATTTCGCGCCAAGTTTCCGGAAGGCCAGGGGTATTGGCCGGCGCTCTGGATGTTTCCGCAGTATTCAGTTTATGGAGGCTGGGCGGCATCGGGCGAAATTGATGTGTTCGAGGCCAACGGAAACAATCCGACAAATGTTTTGGGGACGATCCATTACGGCGGGCCTTATCCAGGTCAGGCGCAATCGGGTGGTCCTTCGTTCAATTTTTCCAACGGCGATTCCATCACCAACTGGCACAACTATTCAGTGCAATGGACGACCAACTCGATTGCCTGGACCGTTGACAATCAAATATACGAAACCCAAACCAGTTGGTACAGTTACAACGGTAGCACGAATTTTCCTTACCCTGCGCCGTTCGATCAGCAGTTTTTTATAATCATGAATTTGGCCGTGGGAGGGAATTTTCCCGGAAGTCCGAATTCAAGCACCGTGTTTCCCGGCGACATGCAAGTGGATTACGTTCGCGTTTATGATTTCACGCCGTTGCTGCAACTGACCGCCTCCACAACGAACGGCCATTATCAACTATCCTGGCCGACGAACATTGTCTGCCGTCTGCAATCGAAACTAAACATCGAGGGAACCTGGAACACTGTCATCGGGGCCGCCAGCCCGTACACTCCTAATATCCCGGCAAATGGAGCCGTTTTTTATCGATTGGTATCGCCGTAGAAAACCGACATCGTGCGCATTCTACTTCCCGCCGCTTTCGCGATACCATTGGATGGCGTACATCGCGAGTTCGGTGGATGTCTTTAATTGCAGCTTCTCCTTGATGCGCGCTCGGAAGGTGTTGATGGTTGCGACGGTCAGGTTCAATTCTTCGGCGATCTGCCGCGTTCCCTTCACCTGTCCCAGCATCCGGAAAACTTCCAACTCACGGTCGCTCAATTTTTCGACAGGCGAAACCGGTTCCTGGTCCTTGCCCCAGGTCAGTTTCGAAAGCATCGACGTCGCCATTTTTTCGCTGACATAAATGTCCCCGCCAAGCACTCGCGAAATGGCTGCAAGCACGCGTTTGCCGCGCTCGTGTTTCATCACGTAACCCATCGCGCCGGCCCGCAACGCTCGTTCCGCATAAAGCGATTCGTCATGCATCGAGA
>DASRBR010000218.1:0-7687 GCA_035653495.1 Verrucomicrobiia bacterium | reverse complement strand
CACGCAGCGCAAGCCGTCGGCGCGCTTGATCCAGCCGGCCAAAAGCTTGCGTGCTTCGCTGTCGTCTTCTACGATGGAAACTGTGATAGCCACGCCTCTGACTATGTACCACACTTTCCGAGATTGGGCGTCGTCAATTTTAATGACAAGAATTTTTTCAAAACGAAGATTGCTCTGGACTAATGCGCCGGACCCGGCATAATCAGCGACAATGCCCTGTCTTGCACAATCTTATTCTATTGACGATTCACCAAGTCGTATCTCCGCGGAGGCGCTGCCAGCCCGCTTCCCACAACTGAGTTCGAAGCCTTAAGTTTCCTGAATTTTCACCTTCGTCGTTCATGTCATTAGTTTTAACGACATGCCAACCGTGCGGCGTCTGCGGTAGTCTCCGGGATAGTTACCCCGGTGAAAGCCCTTGATGAGGGCTGCGGCTCAGGCTGCTGTTCGCCCGCCGCCCGGCGAAGATGAAAGCATGACAAACAACAACCCCAACATTGCCGGAATAATGACCCAAACCACCCACTCGCTATGAATATTAACCGACTCCCAAAGGCAGCAGCATTGCTGGTCCTGTTCGGCTTGTTTGCGTTCACGGGCTTCCAGTCCCGAGCGCAAACGACCATAACCACTTCCTACACGAACACCTTCGATAATGGGGGAGACACCAATGACTTCGCCGGAAGCGGCAGTGTCGCTTCCTGGATTTATTGGTATAATTCCCCGGGCAACAACATGGGGATCACGAACGACGTTGACATGGATGCCGGTAATAATCCGAATTCCGGTTCGTTGATGGTCGTCAGCCCCCTGGCAGGTTACACCCAGAACGTGTTTTTCGGCACTTTCGGGAACCAGTACGGCTACGACTTCAGCACCCGCGCCAATCTCCTCCTTTACAGCAACATTTCCTTTGACATCCTCGTCGCGTCCAACACGCCGCCGGACAACAACGGCAACTTCGGGACTATTGGCGTCGGCATCATCAATGGCAGCTATGGATACCAGGAATTTGGCCGCCCAACCATTCCCGGCGCTGCCAGCAATGGGTGGGTGCATCTGAGCGTGCCGATTGATAAGACCCAGAACAACCTGAACAATGTTCCCGGCATCGCCTTCGACATCAATTCCTATGGTGGTTACCCGCTGTTTACCATGACCAACTGGATTGACAACGTTGCGGCCAACGCGCCTCCCGCTCCGCCTCCTCCTCCGCCCACGTTGGCAACGCCCACGCCGGCCACCAACGGTTTGCATTGCATTGCTACTATTGCCGGCACGAGCGGCCAATATAATCGCTATCACCTTTGTACGCTGAACGACTTGGGTTACACCTTTGTGGGCCAAAATAGTGTGACCTATACCTGGAATGTGGATAAATTCCCGGCGAATAGCGGCTCCTCCTGGCAGCAGCACGTTTTTATCGTGGGCGGCGCCCCGGGACAATATGATCAAGCGGCGGATTACAATCTGGCCAATTGCATATTTTTGACCATCCAGGAAGACAATTCCGGAAACGCGTTTTTCAATTTCCGCTACAAGACCAACGAACCAGGCGGAAACGGGATGTTGTTCAATACCGCTTTGCCGGGAGCAACCAACAATCCCAACAACTGGCCGGTCCAACCCGTTTGCAGTCTCACAGACTCCAACGGCGCAGCCGGCACCTGGAGCATCACCTTCGCCAGCTCGACGAATGTCACCATGACCGGGCCGGGCGGTATCTCGACCAACTTCGTTTTCGACCCGGCATCAGCCGCGCTGTTTGCGGATCCGGTTTCCATCTGCGTCGGCGCCCAACCGAACAATCCCAACAATGGCGGTCAGGAAGTGGTCTTGGGCAGCTTTGCCGCCACCGGCACTGCCACGCCATTGAATGATAACTTCAACGCTGATACTGCGCTTGACACGAATACTTGGAAAAACCTTTCAAACGACACCAATGGTTGCGTACTCGTTCCACCCGGCGCGGCATACCAACTCTCATGGACGCTGCCCGACTTTGGATTCTCACTACTGAGCGCCCCAACGTTGTCAGCGACCAACACTCTATGGACGCCAGTCACAACTGGAACCATATCGGACAGCGGCAAACGGTCCACGTTTTTGAACGTGACAAACCTTCCTGGCACCAACTCCGGTTATTTCTCGTTGATCAAGCGGGTGCTTTATCAACTGCAGGTATTGCTGCCGGGTGAAACCGCCGCGCCAGGCACGCCGTCGGGCAAGACCGGCACACCCGACCCGCAGAGCACGTCGGGCCCGTTCCAATTCACCGTCAATGCGGTGGACCAGAACTGGTATCCGGTTCCTGGCGTTTCCGATGCGCTTTCCATCACTTCGTCGGACTCAACCTTTACGGGGCCGAACGCGCCCGTGCTGACGAATGGAACGGCGGTATTCTATGGACAATTCGGACAAACCGGAAACTGGACCATCACGGCGGGGGATACCACCGCCACCAACGTATTGTCGAACACCAGTTCGTCGGTGAATGTCCCAAATTAAGAACGAGTAGTGGTTGTTGACCGGAGGCGGGCGCTGATATGGGGCGGCGCCCGCCTCTTGAAAAAAAGGAATCACACGCTCTCTTTAAACTGAGCGGAAGCAAGGAAGAATGAACACAACGAAACAAAAAGCACATTCGCGCGTTCACCCTCATGCGTTTACCCTTATTGAATTACTGGTGGTGATTGCCATCATCGCCATCCTTGCGGGATTGCTGCTGCCGGCGCTTGCCAGGGCCAAACAAAAAGCGCAAGCCGTCAAATGCATGAACAATTGCCGGCAGTTGGCCATCGCCTGGAATTGCTATGCAACCGACAACTCCGATCTGCTCCCGCCCAACGATTATCCCTACAACCAGATGTACAATGCCAATGGGACGATGAAGAACTGGGTCGCCGGGAACATGGCGAACAATTTTGACGCCATAAATTTCAATCTGCTCACGGACCCCAATGCCTCGCTGCTGTCGAGTTGCATCGCTAATGGATACATATACAAATGCCCTGCCGACAACCGGATGGTCCAGGGAGGAAAGTTTGAGGTGCGCAGTTACTCCATGAATTCCGCCATTGGGACGATCTGGAACGAGAGTTTCAACGGCGGTCCTCCGCTTGGCTCTCCGGTGCAGGGCGGTTGGCTGCCCGGCGCTGCTTACAACGCGGCGCAAACGCAATGGCAGACCTACGGCAAGTTGAGTTCGTTCATCAATCCCGGCCCCGCCAGCACCTGGCTCATCATGGAAGAAAACAACCAGACCATCAATGATGCTTCTCTCGCCACTTCCGCAGTGCCGGGTTACCTCATTGATTATCCGGCCAGTTATCATAATTACTCTGCAGGCATGGTTTTCGTGGATGGTCATGCTCTTATCCATAAATGGGAGGATGGCCGCACTTACACTCCCCCGGCTGGAACGGACAACAACACCAGCGGCGCAGGGAACAGCACATCGCCGGGCAACCAGGACACCGTCTGGCTTGCGAGCGTCACCTCCGCGCCTCGTTGAACGGCTCTTGTTTTGGGTCCGTTGCTGGTAATTCGTCGCCAATTCGCTGGCGGTAATTGACTGAAAGCTCTTATATTGGTTTATGCCAAATCGTTTGAAGTTTCGCGCCCTTCTTCTGCTCTTCGCAATGTTCACGGTCCGTTTCTGCGCGTTCGGCCAGGCGAACCTTCCCATTTACACCGACAATCTCGTGAACGGTTTTCAGGACTGGGGGTGGATTCCACGGAATTTTGCGAACACCAGTCCCGTGCACAGCGGAAGCTATTCCATCAGCGCCACGGCCAACGGCCAATGGCAGGCGTTGTCCTTCGAAGAGCCGATTTACAATTCCTACGCCGGGGGTTTTAACACGAGCATTTACAACGCTCTCGTGTTTTGGGCCAATGGCGGTTCGACCGGCGGACAAATCCTGCAGGTCTATCTCGAATATGGCCCCGGCGATACCAATGGGCCGGGTTATGTTTTGAGCCCGTTGCCGGCCAATACATGGCAGCAATACACCATTCCGCTTTCTTCATTACTGCCCGCTGGTGTCAGCAACCTTTTTCGCATCAATCTCCAACTAACACCCAATGGCACAACAAACACCTTTTACATAGACGACGTTTCCCTCAGCGCAAAACCGGCCCCGTCATTGCAACATCTTTCTGTGGATGCTTCGCAAGTCGTTCGCGCTGCCGATGCGCGCTGGTTCGGCGTGAACACCGCCATATGGGATGGCGATCTCGACACATCCGCCACTTCCAATGCGCTCAGCAAGGCCGGCATTTTGTCGCTGCGGTTTCCCGGCGGCTCGGCGTCTGACCAATATCATTGGGCGACCGGGCAATCCATCGCGTGGTCGAACGGGTTGCCGGTTTCGTCAAATTACTGGTCTTCGGATTTTGCCAATTTCATGCACCTCGCCACCAACGCGGGTGTGCAGGCTTTTATCACGGTCAATTACGGGTCGGGCACGAGCAACGAAGCCGCCGGCTGGGTGTTGAACGCCAACGTCACCAATCATTGCAACTTCAAGTATTGGGAGGTCGGCAACGAAGTTTATGGAAATTGGGAGCAGGATACGAACAATCCGCCGAACGATCCTTACACTTACGCCAGGCGTTTCGCCGGATACCAAGCTTTGATCAAAGCCGCTTATCCGGGAGCAAAGGTTGGCGCAGTCTGTGCGCCGGGTGAGGACAGTTTCAACACCTACACCAATCACGCTGCCACCAACTCATCGACGCACGCGGTGCATTACGGCTGGACACCCGTGATGCTCGCCACGATGAAAAGCATCGGTGTCACACCGGATTTTCTCATCTATCATCTCTACCCGGAATATACGCCGTTCAATGTGACGCCCGTTCCCGTGGATGACAGCGATGCGCTCGTGCTCCAGGTCAGTTCGCAGGTTGCGGGCGACGCGTCGAACCTGCGCATGATGATCAGCAATTATTTGGGCGCGAGCGGCACGAACATCGAACTTTGCTGCACCGAGAACAACAGTGATGCCGGGGCCGAGGGACGCCAGATGACCAGCCTCGTCAACGCCCTATACGTCGCCGACACATTGGGCCAATTCATGAAAACTGAATTCAATGCCTACACCTGGTGGGACCTTCGCAACGGACAAGGCACGAGCGGCAGTTTTGACCCAACCTTTTATGGTTGGCGCACGGTGGGCGACGAAGGGCTCATCTTTGGCACGAACACATTTTATCCTGATTACTATGCGATGAAACTGATGCAATATTTCATTCGCCCCGGCGACACGGTGCTCAACGCCGGCAGCGATTATCTTTTGCTCTCCGTATACGCCGCGCGCCGCGCGGATGGTTCGCTGACGCTGCTCGTCCTCAACAAAGATCCGGGCGCGACGTTCACCCCCCAAATCGCCTTGAGCAACTTTGCCCCTTCGTCATTGGCCACGATTCATTCCTACGGAATCCCGCAGGACAACGCGGCGAAAACCGGCGTCGGTTCACCCGACATCGCGCAAACGAACTTTTCCGGCGCGAGCACCAATTTCACCGCCAGTTTCGCGCCTTATTCCGCGACGGTCTTTACCTTCGCTCCGGCAGCGCCAAGTTTGGCCGTGCTCCCTCAAAATTCGCATTCCAACATCGTGTTTCAAATCCAGGGCCAAACGAATGTCCCGTATGTGCTCCAAAGCTCAACCAACCTGAAGAGCTGGACTTCCGTTTCCACCAACACACTCGTTGGCACAACGCTGAATGTGACAAATACGATTTCGCTCTCTTCCGCCGAACAGTTTTGGCGCGCCGTCTGGATGCCTTGACGGCGTGAAACTTATACGGGCTAAACACGGGATAAAAAAATAAAAAGGTAGCTGAAAAACTGACGTTTTCAGGCTATGGGCGGCGTGCGGTAGGGCCGTCCACCGAAGCCAACTTCCAATAGTCCTGCTACTCCGCAATCCGCATTCCGCAATGGGACGGTCTCATCCGCGTTGCAAGCGGGAGGGATTCCGCCTAACTTCACGTAGCTTGAGGCGGGTTGCCCAAGCCATTGAATCATGCCAGACGTTCCCAAAAACCATGCGCCGCCGTCGCCGAAAATCCTGATCGTCGATGATGACCCGGGGCAGCGCAGCCTGCTGAACTCGTTCCTGACCAGCCAGGGATTGAGGACGGTCGTGGTGGATTCAGGCGAGCGCGCGTTGTCCGCGCTGCGTTCGGATGAATTCAAGATGATGATCTCCGACGTCCGGATGCCGGGCATGTCCGGCTTGGAAACGTTGCGTCAGGCGCGCAAGATCAATGCGCGTTTGCCCATCCTGCTGGTGACGGCTTATACGGATGTTCGCGACGCGGTGAATGCCATTCGCGACGGCGCGGTGGATTATCTGGCCAAGCCGATCGATCTCGATCAATTGCTCGCCGCCGTCCGCACGGCAACGGGCCTTTCGCAACAAGCGCCGTTGCAGTTCAATGAAAACCGCCAGTTGCCGGCGAACATCGTTGCGCGCAGTCCGCTGATGCAGGCGATTTTTCGCGATGCATCCTTGATCGCGCCTTCCGAAAGCCGGGTGCTCATCACCGGCGAAAGCGGCGTGGGCAAGGAAATCCTCGCGGAAGTGATCCACGCGTGGAGTCCGCGTTCGGCCGGGCCGCTGGTGAAGGTGAATTGCGCGGCGATTCCCGAGACGCTGCTGGAAAGCGAATTGTTCGGACACGAAAAAGGCGCGTTCACCGGCGCGGTCGCGCAACGCATCGGGCGTTTTGAGCAGGCGAACGGCGGGACGATTTTTCTCGACGAGATCGCGGAGATGTCGCCGCAACTGCAGGCCAAGTTGCTGCGCGTGGCGCAGGACGGCCGGTTCCAGCGCATCGGTTCCAACGCGGAAATCCATGCCAACGCGCGAATCATCGCCGCCACGAACCGGAATCTTGAAGATGAAGTCAAGAAAGGCCGTTTTCGCGAAGACCTGTATTATCGGCTCAACGTGGTGGAGTTGAACATCCCGCCCTTGCGCGAACGGCGCGAAGACATTTTGCCGCTGGCCAGCCACATCATCGCGGAATTGACCAAAGGCCGCGCGCGGTTGTCGTCGCTTGCGTCGGACGCGTTGGAGCGCTATTCCTGGCCGGGCAACGTGCGCGAACTGCACAACGCGATGGAACGCGCGGTGTTGCTGTCCGGCGGTGAATTGATTTTGCCGGAGCATCTGCCGGCAAAGGTTCAGGCCGCGCCTGCACGGCCAACAAGCGCCGATTCCGGCGATGCGCATCGGCTCGAGGAAATTGAGCGGGCCGCCGTGCTTGACGCGTTGCGCAAAAATAACTTCAACCGCACCGAAACTGCAAAGGCCTTGGGCATCAGCCGCCGCGCGTTGCTCTACAAGTTGCAACGATTGCGCGAACAGGGATTTGAAGTGGATCCCAGACTGGCGTGAGCCAATGCCTTTGTAGGACGCGGACTGACACGCGAATCAGCTTCTTGTAAGTAAGCGGGACGGTTCATTTCTGTCTATCGTGTCTCCCGGTGAGCGCAACATCGGACAGTTTGGTGGAAAAAAAGCTGCGCGTGTTGATTGCGGATGATACCGCGAACATACGCGAATCGTTGTCGGCTTTGATTTCCCACATTCGCGGGGTAGAGGTTGTGGGCATGGCGGAAACCGGCACGCAGGCGCTGGAACTGCTTCGCGCCCTCAAGCCGGACATC
>DASRBR010000217.1:0-5637 GCA_035653495.1 Verrucomicrobiia bacterium | reverse complement strand
ACCCGATCCGCTCTACATCCTGGGCAACTACAACGTGCCCACCAACGCATTGAACTCAACCAACACCACCGGCACATTGCCGGCTTCCATAGCTTCTGATGCCATCACCATTCTTTCCTCCAGTTGGAACGACAACAGTAGTTCCAATAGCCTTTCGTCCCGCGTTGCCTCTGCGGCCACTACTGTCAATGCCGCTTTTCTCACCGGCATTGTGGCTTCCACTTCGTCGAGCGATAGTGGGGGGGTCGAGAATTTCCCGCGCTTCCTGGAGGACTGGAGCAGCGCGACATTTACTTATAACGGCTCGATGATCTGCATGTATTACAGCCAGATTGCGACCGGACCGTGGCTGGGCATCGGCAGCACCTACAACATTTACAATCCTCCCACTCGCAACTGGTCACTCGACCAGAACTTTCAGTTTCAAAACAAGCTTCCTCCCTCGACTCCCTGCCTGGCAGTCATCTTCCGGCAGGATTGGCACATCCCGGCGGCGTTCTCGACCAATATTGTAAGCTGCTTTTAGCGTGGCAAGAGGTGTCTGCTTCCGTTCCCGAACATTGATTCGGGCGCATCTCAGTTTCTTGAAACCACTGGTTATCACCGCGTTTATGTCGCTCCTACGGAGCTTGAACCATCTCAATTCGGGGTTGCTACAAATATGGCGCTCCTACGGAGCTTGCGGATGGACTTGCTTTCTTCAGCTCCGTAGGAGCGACCTATTTGTAGTACAGGGGCAAAATGGGCAAGCTCCGTAGGAGCGGCATAAACGGATTCGCAACCTCTTTATTTGAAGTAATTCCTCCATGCTTGGTTTTTGATTCATCATTGGACTCATGTTTTTGAAACGGGGAAGAGGAAATCAATATCAGGAAAGGCGCGAATATGGCGGCGGTCGTTCGTCAGATGCCGCAGTCCGAGGTGCGCAGCCTGACCGCGAATAAGAAAATCGGGCAGGACCGGTGCAGTGGTTTTGCCCGCGTGATACCGCCCAAAAGCCTGGCCTGCTCGATAAGCCGAATGGAAATCCAGGTCCAGGCGGAGAAAGCCGCGCAAATCTTCATCCAATGCTTCGCGGTTGCGCCCTCCTGCGGCCAGTTCCGCGTAAGTGATGGAACTTATGGCGAGTTCGTCCATCGCGCTGCACCGGTCCAACGCGTCCGAACAAATTTGATGTTCAGGATGATCGGGGTCGAGCCAGGCGACGATGACGGAGGTGTCCACCAGGATCATGGACGTGTTTTCCTGAGCAGTTCAACGCCTGAGATTTTTCCTTTCCAAGCGCCAGCCCGCGCGCGGATGTGTTGTTGCATCGCATTTGGCACGCCGGTTTTGGGGCGCGCGAACACGCCGTCATCGCGAATTTCCCAACTCAGCACCGTGCCCGTGGTGATTCCCGCGCGTTTGCGCAAATCTTCTGGAATGGTTGTGGTGCCTTTGCTTGTTACTTTGGTTTCAGCCTTCATTTCGTATGAATCTTACCATTCTGAGTATTACTGAGCAATGCCTAATTTACAATAAAACGGCCAAACTGGCTTATTCCTTAATCTTCGAGAAATGTGGTTTACGGGCAACCTTCCGACTTGGAGATTACCATGTCGAATTTGGGATCTCCAAAGATGAACTTGATTTGGACATCTTCGAGCCGTTCTTCGGCGATGAAGCTTAATGCTGCGATGCTTGAGGGAAATACCTTTGCCCGCTCTTTTTCCCTGACCCATCCCTCTTCGCCAGCATAATATTCGTGTGTTTTGCAATTTTGGATCAGAACTTTCATAAGCGCTGACAATCTATCTTCGGTTTCGGATTAAAGCCATGGACAATCTCAAAATAAATTCGCGCCAGATGCTGAACAAAAAAAGAGACACGGATTAGCGCGAATTTACACGACTCATTTCTTTGCGATTCGTGGTGGCAATTAGTGAAATTCGTGTCGCGGTTCTTCATGTTTACGCCGCCAAAGAAAGATGGACAACCGTTCTTGCCCATGCCAAAATCAGGCCGTATGCGACGAGGAGCGCAAAAGGCAACGCCAACTGGCGTTCGTGTCGAAAACCGATTTTCGGCGGCGGAAAGAGTTTGCCCAGACATCCTCTTTGGTAGGAGTCGACGTAAGGAGACTCTGACTTTTTTTAATTACGAAACTCACCAAGGCACAATTTTTCCCCAAGTTCCCAGGTTCAGGTCGGTTGGCGTGCGAAATCTCGAGTGCGCCACTAGGGATTTGCCACAATGTTGCCTTACATGGCCTGCAGTTTTGCGTGATTTTCGCGCATTTTGGTCCGAAGCGTTTCACCTGGTTTCAGCTTGTTTCACCTTGTTTCACCTACGAGGAAAAAAATTGAAGGGATTGGTGGAACGCGGAATCTCGAGTTCCCCACTAGAGATTAAGAGCCAAAGTGGTGCCTTTGGCTGGGTGTGTCGCCTTGTGTCGGATAAATTCGGATCGAATGGGAAGCGCGACGTCTCGGTTGCCGCGCCCAGCGTCTCACTGGGCGCTTTTTGGTTGTTCGCCGTTCGGCGAGACGCCGAACGGGGCACGCCAGAGGCGTGCGCTCCCCAAAGTACTATCGCGGTTTCATTCCCCTCGCGTCCGACCAACAGATATTTTCTCCCAAGCCACACAAAAATCAACACAAACTGTTTGCAATCAACACGCAACCACCAACCCTCAACCATTCCGGTCCAGCCCATTTTTCCAAACTTCACCTCACCGATAATGGAAATCCCAAAGATAACTATTGCTACTTGGCTGGGTTTTGTTAGGTTTCTCAGCCCTTCGCGGGGATTCCGGCCTGGCTGGAGTCGTTGCAAGGAAAACGGCCTTAAATGTCCTGCGCTCTGGGAGCGCGGGCGGCCATAACAAAATCAAACGTAATCCCGTGTTCCGCGGGATGGTTCGCCAGAATCGGCGGGCTTATAACCAAAGGAAAATTGTGTTAAGCATCGGTGTCAAAGAGTTGTTGGAAGCAGGCGTCCATTTCGGACATCAGACCAAGCGCTGGAATCCCAAGATGAAGCCGTTCATCTTCGACGCGCGCAATGGCATTCATATCATTGATTTGAGCAAGACGCTCGCCGGCCTTGAAGCCGCGTGCGATTTTCTCACCAATACCGTCAGCAAAGGCGGTCGCGTGCTTTTCGTGGGAACGAAAAAGCAGGCGCAGCAGGCCGTCAAGGAAACCGCCAAGGAATGCGGCCAGTTTTATGTGACTGAACGCTGGCTCGGCGGCACGCTCACGAATTTCCAGACCGTCAAGCGCTCCATCGCGCGCCTCAAGCAGATCGAGAAGATGGAAGCGGACGGCAGCATCAACAATTACGTCAAGCAGGAGCAATCCATGATCCGCCGCGAGGCGGCCCGGCAGTTCAAGTATTTCGATGGCATTCGCACGATGGATAAATATCCGGCGGCCATGTTTGTCGTGGACATCAAGCGCGAGCACAACGCCATCGCGGAAGCGCGCCGGTTGAAGATCCCGGTGGTCGCCATCGTGGATACGAATTGCGATCCGGATTTGGTGACGTATCCGATTGCGGGCAATGACGACGCGATCCGTTCCGTGCGTGTGATTTTGGCGACCATCGGCCAGGTCATCACCCAGGCCAACGCCGAATACGAGGCGAAATATGCGCGCCGCAAAGCCGCTGAAACGCAGGAGGCCGCACCAGCGCCCGCGACGCCCGAAGCGCCCGCCGCTCCAGCACCAGCAACCCCCGAACAATTGGCGACGTTGCAGGCGTAATCTTGAGGTAGGGACGGCGCGCTGCGCCGTCCGACCGAGCACCACACCAATATGTCGTTGCCACCAAACCACTCTGATGGACATCGCAGCGCGATGTCCCTACCAGTTTGGTTTTTGAACGTTAGATTAACAAAACAGGATTGATGATTTATGGCTGAGATTACTGCCGCGAGTGTCGGCAAATTGAGGGAGATGACCAATGCAGGCCTGATGGATTGCAAAAAAGCCCTGGCCGAAGCCGGTGGCGATTTTGACAAGGCCGTGGACATCCTGCGCAAAAAGGGCGCGGCGTCTGCGGCGAAGAAAGCGGGCCGTTCCGCCAATGAAGGCGTGATTGTGCAGGCCATCCAGCAGGGCGCGCGAGCGGGCATTTTGGTCGAGGTGAATTGCGAGACGGATTTTGTGGCGCGCAACGAGGGTTTCCGCGCGTTCTGCGATGAAGTGGCGCGCACGCTTTTGGCGAATCCGAAGACCGATTTGGAACCGATGCGCACGGCGCAGGTGGCGAAGATCGGCGAGAACATCCAGATTTCGCGCTTCCATCGCATGGAAGTTTCCGGCAACGGATTGATTGCGGCTTACATTCACACCGGCGCGAAAGTCGGCGTGTTGGTGGAAGTCGGCGCGGGCAAGGAAGCGACGACGCAGAACGATGATTTTCGGCAATTGGTGCGCGACATCACGTTGCAGATCGCGGCGGGACATCCGTTCGTTGTTTCGCGCAACGAAGTTCCCGCCGACGTGCTCGCGAAAGAAAAGGAAATCGCCGCTGAACAGGTGAAGAACAAACCGCCGCAGGCCGTCGCGAAGATCGTCGAAGGCAAGCTGGAAAAATTTTACCAAGGCTATTGCCTGCTGGACCAGGGCTTCGTGAAGCGCAATTCCGAAGTGACGGTGAAGGAGCACATGGGTTCCGTCGCGAAACAGCTCGGTGACGAAATCAGCATCCGCCGTTTCGTGCGGTTCCAGGTGGGCGAGAGCGTGGCGTGATTCGGTTATGGCAGGCGAAAACTTCCGTTTGGTTATCGCGGAAGAAGCTTTGCAGCAGCTTCGTCATTCGCCAAAAGATTTACGAAAGAGAATAGGTGATAAACTTTCGCGTCTCGAATCGCATTTTGAAGGCGATATCAAAAAATTGGCGGGTTCTGATAACAAATATCGGCTTCGTGTCGGCAACCACCGCGTATTGTTCAGGCTTGTCGGGAACCAAATTCAAGTGTATGCAGTGAAAGACAGGAAAGAAGCTTATGAGTAGCGTCGCTGAAAAAACATCAAGACGGATTGCGCGTCCGACGCTGCAATCTTTGCATCGCGAAATCGTTGAGCTTCGTCGTCGCATTCAAGATTTGGAGGATTTGCGGGAACTGAATCGAGCGATTGAACGCAACGGCTCAAAACCCTTGGTTCCCTGGACCAAGGCAAAAAAGGAATTGCGTCTGGATTGAGCCTGGCGAAAGAGCGGCTGCTTACGGCTCGCGATACGGTTTGCCCGTTGAATAGAGTTCAAGCCGTTTCTGGATCTGCGCTGCAACGCTGTCGTGCTTGCCGGCTCGTGCTGCGCCCAGTGCTTTGCGAGCGGCCTCGGTCGCTTCGGCGAACTTTCCGTTCTCCGCGTCTGCTGCCGCGAGAATGTCCAACGCTTGCGCATCATTCGACTGGCCCGATTGCACAGCAAGACTTGCCAGTCGCAATGCCTCGGCGCCATCACGGATGCTTGCGTCTGGATTTGTGGCCAACAGCCATGCGAGTCTTTCCATTCCGGGAACGAGGCCGGGTTTCAGTCGCAGCACGGCGCGATAGTGCGGAATGGCTTCGGCAGCATGGCCGTTTTGGGAGAGCGTCAGCGCCAGGTTGAAATGCGCTTCCAAATAATCCGGTTGCTCGTGCAAAG
>DASRBR010000216.1:0-4922 GCA_035653495.1 Verrucomicrobiia bacterium | reverse complement strand
TACGTCGGTGCCGGAGAATCGTTGCTGGCCGAGATGCTCGACGATGAAGCGCCGGGGGTTTGCGAACATGTTTGGAACATCCTGCCGGTGGAGACCAAGGTGATCCACGGCATGTATTCCGGCGCGGAAGTTTTCGCCATGCTCGAGAATCCCAAACCCGCGCCGGCCGAAAACCTGACGCAACTGCCATTGCCAGGCGAACTGCTTTATTTTTACGACCAAAACATCGGCGCGGCAGGTGGACGGAAACCAGTCGCGGAAATCGTGGTCGTCTATGGACGCGGCGTGGTGTTGCGCGCGCATGAAGGCGTGCCGACGCATTGCAGCCTTTTTGCCCGCATTCCCGGCGATTGGAAATATGATTGGACAGACTTCGCGCAGGCCTGCAAACGCGCGCGTTGGGAAGGCCCGCAACTTTTACGGATTGAGAAAGCGTAAAAATTATTTCACGCGATATTTTTCGACCTTCTCCTCGTCCAACTCCACGCCAAGGCCGGGCTTTTCATTCGCGTTGGCGCGGCCGGGCAGAATCGGCAAAGGTTGGCCCACAATGTCGTCCTCGTAGAAAAATGGGCCGATGATGTCGCACGGAAATTCCTCCGCGACGATGCCGCCTATCGCCAGCGCAAGATGTGTCATTGCGGCGCTGCCAACCCCCAGTTCAAGGTTGCTGCCCAGAGTGCATTTCAAACCGGCTGACATCGCGAACTCGGCAATTTTCCGCGCGGGACCGATGCCGCCTGCTTTGCCGATATAAATCGAAAACACATCTGCTGCACGAACGAAGGCAAGAGCAGTCGCGTCCTGCAACGTGCAAACGCTTTCGTCGGCGATCAGCGGCACATCCAGTTGATGATGCAACTCGATCATCCGCGCCAGTTCTTCAGGGGCGACGGGTTGTTCCACAAAGTAAATCTTTTCCTGGTAAAGCCGCTCGATCGTTTTCAACGCAGTTTCACCATTCCAGCCACCGTTTGCGTCCACACCCAATTTGATTTCCGAACCGACCGCCGCGCGCACGGCGCTGACGCGTGCAACGTCGTCATCCGGTTCAAGGCCGACCTTCACTTTCATCGCGCGAAAACCTTGCGCCACGGCCCAGCGCGCGATTTCGGCGGCCTTGTCCGGTTCAACGCCGGAGACGGACCATTTGGTGGGAACGAAGTCGCGGACCTTGCCGCCGAGCAACTGGTAAATCGGTTTGCCCGCAACTTTTCCCGCGATGTCCCAGAGCGCCATTTCGACGGCGGCCTTGGTAAAATTATTTGCGGCAAACGCGAGCCGGAATTTTTGCGTCAACTTTTCTATTTCGAGCGGATTCTCTCCGGCAAGCAACGGCTCCAGATAAGCATGAATCAAATGTGCGCCGGTGACCTGGTCTTCGCCGCTCCAGCGCGGAGTACAGGAGGATTCGCCGATGCCAACGACGCCTTCGTCCGTGTGAATTTTCACTAGCAGAAACGGCGAATGAAGGTGCGCGCCGCCGCGTCCGCTGCGTATGGCGAACTGCGCCTTTAAAGGCACCTGGATGGGAATCGTTTCGATGCGGGTGATTTTCATTCACCATTTCAAAAACTCGCCGACGAATGTGTCCACTTCCGCGATGATGCCGTCGAGGAAACGTTTGCCTTTTTTCGCAGATGCAAGCTCAGGCTGGCCGATGGTTCCAGTTTTGCTGACCTCGTGAAATTCGTTCACAAAATAAATGGGACGGCCGTATTGCATGTCGGATTTTCGGTAAGGGTCCGTGTGGCGCGGGCCGTCCCGTTTGGCCAAATGCAACTTCACGCGCTCCGGGCAAAGATGCAGCATGATGGATGTTTCCAGTTCGCACGCGTGGCCGAGTCCGCCCGGCACAGATTCACGCGTCTGCTTGATGCTTTGCGCGGCGAGCGTCCAGTAAGACGCGAACACAAAACGCATCCTGGGAAACTCACTTTTCAATTCGCGCAAGGCAGCGCGCAAAGGAACGTCATTGCCACCGTGGCCGTTGAGCAGGAAAACTTTTTTTGCGCCGAACTTAACGATCGAGCGGCACATCTCGAGCACAAGCTGAATGTATGGCATTTGCCCGATGCTTAACGTGCCGGGAAAATGCAGGTGATGGGTGGAGTGGCCGGGCCAGAGCGTGGGCAGGCAAAGGACGTCGCGAGGTCGTTTCGTTTCAAGTCCTTTCGCGACGGCAGTCACGATGTCGGTGTCCGTGGTGAGCGGCAGATGCGGGCCATGCTGTTCAAACGAGCCGAGCGGGAACAGCACAATTTTGTTCGTGAGCTTGAGCCTTTTGACTTCGGGCCACGTAAGATCGGCGAGGTTCATGGTTTGGTGGTGTGGGTTGCGCGCAATTCGCGGAGCGTGGCGAGGATTTCGTTCTGGAGAATCTCGGCGGCAGCGCGGCCAAACGGCGAGTTCTCGACTTCGTATCCGCCCTTGGGCCATTCCTCCGCCGTCGCCATGTACGCGAGCCGTCCATTGGTGTAACCGGACATGCAGGTGAATGGAAACGGCGACTCGCGCTTGATGTTCATCCCGATTTCGCAGAACGGCTCGATGTTGCAACCAACAAGCGCGAAGTCTCCGAATGCCGTGAAATGTGTCCTGATTTTCGTGGTTGTCGCACCGCCAAAATCGTCCGCCATGCGCAATTGGATGTCCGCCCGCCGCGCCATGTAAATGGCCTCGGTGATGGCAGCATCATCGGATTTTTCACGCGCCAGTTTGAGGCGGTTTTTCCAATGATCCAGTTTTTCGGCGGCGGCTTTCTTTTCAGGCAAACCTTCGCGTAGTGGAACAGAAATTTCCTTTTGCAAAACGCGCAATGGCAGTGCAAGTGACGATGAAAATTCCGGCGCATACATTCCCAATGGCGCGCCCGACGGAATGATTTTTTCGAATTGCACGCGGGTCGGAAGATTTTTGAGTTCGAGCGCGACCCTGGCGGCTTCGTGTCCGAGTATAGCGCCGAAATTTCGATAAACCGAGGCATCGGCTTGAAAACCAACGAGCGGTCCCTGATCGCCCGACGCGCCTTGTAAAAAAAGGCAATGCCCGCCGACAGCCTGCTCCACAACGCGCTTCATGGCTCCGGGATAATCGGGGGTGATGAGCCGGTTTGGCGGGCCCATGATGGTGGGATGACAGGCGAAATGGACGATGGTGGCGAGCGGCAGCGTTGAAATATTGTCAAGCCTGATGACAATGACTTCATGGTCGCAAGGACCGTCGGGATTCACGCCTAGGAAACGTTCACCATTGGCCGAGACGCAGCGGCGGTTGGAATTGATTCGGCACGAACCCCGCCCGGCGCGGACAATCACGTTATTCAGATTGGAAATGGCTTCGACGGCGGCTCCCGCGCAGCATCGCGCCACATTTTCGAACCATGGGCCAACCATCTCGTAGCCCTTTTCAATCCAGCTTTTATACGGCACAGGGCCGGAATGCGTGTGCGTCGCGGAGGCACGAATATTTTCGATGGGAACGCGCGTTGCTGCGCTGACAGTGGAACGGATTTGATCGGCACGTTCGTTGGTGAGGATCTGGATGTCGATGTCGAGGATGATGCCAGTGGTGGCGCCATCCGAAAGCGCAAGCGCGGTCGCCCAAAGGTCCATATCAATCCCTTCCGCCTGCTCATGTTTCTGCGCGCCCCAGCCGCCATGCGCGATGTTCGGCGGCGGATTGATGCAGCGCCTGCCAACACCGGCGCGCAGATGTGGAGCTATTGGATTCATCACGAACGCAATCGCAACAAACGATACCGGCAACTTCCGGCGCGCTCAAGCTCACTTGTTCGCCGTTGCCGTCGTGATACTCAAAGAGGAAGCCGTTGCCTCCGGTGAGGCGAATCAGTATAAAAACAGTCAAGTTTGCCTGAACGTGTGCGATTGCTTATGAAGATCCGTGCCCTGCTGACTGTTTTGCTTTTCATTTCACTTGCTTCAATGGCCGCTCCGGAAGGGGCTCCGCCGGAGATCACGGCCAAGGACCTGCCACGACCTCCGTTTGTTCCTCCGCAGGAAGCAATCGGATCCATCCGCATAAAGCCTGGCTTTCATGTCGAATTGGCCGCGTGTGAGCCGAACGTGGAAAGCCCGGTTGCCATGGCTTTTGATGAGCGTGGGCGGTTGTTTGTCGTCGAGATGATCGATTACTCGGAGCGACGCGAGGTGATTCCGCATTTGGGCCGCATCGTGATGCTGGAGGACACCAAGGGCGACGGCGTTTTCGACAAAAGCACGGTTTATGCGGACAATCTGCCGTGGCCAACTGCGGTGTTTCCATGGAAGGGCGGCATTTTCGTCGGCGCGACGCCGGACATCTTTTATCTGAAAGACACGAAGGGCGATGGCAAGGCCGATTTGCGCGAAAAGGTTTTCACCGGCTTTGCGGCGGGCGTGGACCGATTGAACGTGCAGGCGATGCTGAACAGTTTCAATTGGGGTCTGGATAATCGCATTCATGGCGCGAGCAGCACGCAAGGCGGAATGGTCAAATCATTGAAGCATCCTGACGCGCCGCTGATCGATTTGCATGGACGTGATTTCGTCATCGAACCGCGCGAGATGACCATGACCTCCGAAGCCGGCGGCGGGCAGCATGGATTGAGCTTTGACGATTATGGCCGGCGTTTCACCTGCAACAACAGCGATCACATCCGTCTCTTCATGTACGATGATCGATACGCCGCGAGGAATCCGTTCTACACGATGCCGCCCGCGCTCGCGAGCATCGCTGTGGACGGTCCCGCGGCAGAAGTTTATCGCATCAGCCCGGAAGAAGCCTGGCGCGTGATCCGGACGCATTGGCGCGTGGCGTCGCTGGTTTCCGGTCCTGTCGAGGGCGGCGGGCGGTCTTCAGGATATTTTACTGGCGCGACCGGAATCACGATTTATCGCGGCGACGCTTTTCCCAAGGAATTT
>DASRBR010000215.1:0-3795 GCA_035653495.1 Verrucomicrobiia bacterium | reverse complement strand
AAAAAACGCCGCAAACTAATTGTCTTTTCCGGCCTCGCGCTGGTAGTGGGCGGATTGAGCATCGCGGCCTTTCTCAAGAACCAGGGCCCGACCATCCCGGTGCAAACGGAAAGGGCCGCGCGCCGCAACATCACCGAAATCGTCGTCGCCAACGGCAAGATCGAGCCGGTCACCCAAGTCAAAATCAGTCCCGAGGTCAGCGGCGAAATCCTCAAGTTGCCTTTCAAGGAGGGACAGGCGGTGAAGAAAGGCGACTTGCTGGTTTATATCCGGCCGGACAATTACGCCGCCGCGCGCAATTCCGCGCTGGCCAATTACAAATATTCCATTGCCCAATCCAACAGCGCGGCGGCGAACCTGGAAAGATCCATGCTGGAATATCAGCGAAACAAGGCGCTCTACGAAAGCAAATTGATTTCCGACTCGGATTTTCTCACCGCCAAGAACGCTTACGACGTGGCCAAGGCGACGCTTGAGGGTGCGTCCGAACAGGTCGGCGTGGCTTACGCTTCGTTGCAAAACTCGGAAGCGGACCTTTCCAAAACCAAGATCTTTTCGCCGCTCGATGGAACGGTGACGAAATTGTCATCTCTGGTTGGCGAGCGCGTCGTCGGCACCGCCATGATGGCTGGGACGGACATCATGACGGTTTCCGATCTGAACGAAATGGAAGCGCGCGTGGACATTGGCGAAGTGGATGTGGTTTTGATCAAAGTCGGCCAGAAGGTGCGGCTGGAAGTGGACGCGTTCAAAGACCGCAAGTTTGAGGGCGTCGTCTCGGAGATTGCCGATACCGCCAATAACGACACCACTGGTTCGACGGGCGCGGCCAATGCCAGCGCCAGCACGAGCCAGGAAGCCACCAAGTTCCAGGTGAAAATCCGCGTCAAGGAAAAGGAGGTTTTTCTCCCTGGAATGTCCGTCACTGCCGAAATTGAAACCCGCTCGCACACAAACGTCGTCACCGTCCCCATCCAAAGTGTGACGACGCGCGTGCCCAAGGAAAATTCCACGAACAACATCGCGGGAAAAACCAATGGTGTTCAGCTTGCCTCCGCAAAGAATGCTTCCGCAGTTTCCAGCACCAACGAGAGTTACTCTGCCGAACGGAGAAAACCGGACGAGCCGCCAAAACCGATCGAAGTCGTTTTTGTTGTGGAAGGCGACCATGTCAAAATGGTCCCGGTCAAGCGCGGCATCTATGACGATAATTATGTCGAGATCGTGGAGGGCTTGAAAGAAGGCGAGGAAGTTGTCACCGGACCATATAAGGCGCTGAACCGCGATCTTGCTGACGGCACGAAGATTTTGGCTAATGTTGCAACGCTGGCGACGAAAGCAAACTGAGGTGATCCCGTGAGTTTGATCCGGTTGCAAAACATCTCCCGCCGCTACCAGATGGGCACGGAAACCATCCACGCGCTGCGCGACATCACGCTGGAAATTCAACGCGGCGAATATGTCGCCATCATGGGGCCGTCCGGTTCGGGCAAATCCACGCTGATGAATCTGCTCGGCTGTCTGGACACGCCATCGTCGGGCACTTACGAGCTCAACGGCACGAACGTCAGCGAAATGGATGACAATGAGCTCGCTGAAGTTCGCAATCGCGAAATCGGTTTTGTTTTCCAGACGTTCAATTTGCTGCCGAGATCGGACGCGTTGCGCAATGTTGAACTGCCGTTGATTTATTCCGGCATGGACCCGGACGTGCGGCGGGAAGTCGCATTGGAGGCGCTGGCCAGCGTTGGGCTGGCTGACCGCATCCATCACAAGCCGAACGAAATGTCCGGCGGCCAGCGTCAACGCGTTGCCATCGCCCGCGCGCTCGTCAACAAACCCGCCATTATCCTCGCCGATGAACCGACCGGGAATCTTGATTCCAAAACCGGCGAGGAAATCATGGCGTTGCTAAACGTGCTCTCGAAAAAGGGAAACACCATCTTTGTGGTCACGCATGAAGAAGATGTCGCCCGCCATGCACGTCGCATCATCCGCATCCGCGACGGCCTCATCGCCAGCGATGAACCTGCGGTAAAGAAGGCGGAGATTTTGACAGAATGAACAGAATTTTCAGAATGGAAAGCGTGCCGGCCCTTTGAACTTTTTCACCGAGCTTTTTGAGGGTTTGGGAATCGCGTGGGACGCGATTCGCGCGAATAAGCTGCGTTCCGCGCTCACCACCCTTGGCATCATTATCGGCGTGGTGACGGTCACGCTGATGGCCACGGCCATTGACAGCCTGGACCGCGCGTTTCACAAAAGCATCGCCGCCATCGGCGCGGACACGCTCTTCGTCAACCGCATCGGCTGGATTTTGGATTCTGAAGTGGATTGGGAAAAAATGTGGCGTCGCAATGCCATCACGCTCGACCAGGTGCGCATGGTCGAACAACAGATGACGCATGTTGTTGGCGTGGCCCCAATTTTCGCCACAAGGCAAACCGTCCGTTACAAGGACAAGCTGGCTTCCGGCGTGACAATTATCGGCACTTCCGATCAATTCCTTCAGACCAGCAGTTTTACGATGGGCGAGGGGCATTTCATCACGCCTGCGGATTCCTCGGGCGGCCGTCCCGTCTGCGTCATCGGGTTGGAGGTGGCGACGAATCTTTTCCCTCGCGAAACCGCCCTCGGAAAACAAATCCGCATCGGCGGACGCAGGCTTGAAATCATTGGCGTGCTGGAAAGGCAGGGCAGCTTTCTGGGGCTGGAGAGCCTCGATAATGAAGTGTTCATTCCCATCCAGCAGCTTTTGATCGGCTACAATCGCAACCCTGATTTCACGATTCGCATCAAAGTGACGGACGTGAAGGAACTCGACGACGATGAGGAAGAACTGCGCGGCATCATCCGCAAAGCCCGGCACGTTGCGCCGACGGCTCCCGACGATTTCACCATCAACCGCCAGGAACAATTCGTGAAAGCCTTCAATCGCGTCGCGGGCACGATCGCTGCCGTTGGCTTGTTGATAACAGGGTTGTCGCTGTTCGTCGGCGGCATCGGCATCATGAACATCATGTTCGTCTCGGTCGCGGAACGGACGCGGGAAATCGGCGTGCGCAAGGCCATCGGCGCAAAACGCCGCACGATCCTGATGCAGTTCTTGATAGAGGCGGCGACCATTTGTTTGCTCGGCGGCTTGTTCGCGTTGGCCATCACGTATGCTGTGACACTGGTCATCTCCAAATTGGCATTCACGATGAATCTTTCGCTGCCCGTGATGGGCCTGGCGATATTGGTCTCGCTGCTGACCGGCCTTGCATCGGGGTTTTTCCCGGCGTGGCGCGCGGCGCGGATGGACCCCGTGGAGGCACTGCGCAATGAGTGACGACCACCCATCCAAACCGCATTTCATCGAGTTCGCACTGGATGAGCTGAAGGAAAGCTTTCTGATGGCTGCAAATTCCATTGCCGCGCACAAACTGCGTTCCGCGCTCACCCTGCTCGGCGTGATGGTCGGCGTGTTTTCCATCATTGTGGTGATGACCACCATGCGCGCGATGCGGCATTACATCCAGGAGAACATGTCGCAACTGGGCGGGGACACTTTCATTGTGCAAAAATGGCCCAGGTTTTCGGTGAAGACTGATGCCAAATATCGCCGGCGAAAAGACATCACTCTGCGCGAAGGTTTGGCTGTGGAAAAACGCGTTTCGTTGCCGCGCAACATCGGTCTTGAGACGGGCTTTGATTTTGACGAAATCATTTCCCGTTTCGGCAAGGCCTCACCTCACGCAGATCTTATCGGGGAAACGGTTGGCAGTTTTGGCGTGCATAATTGGATGCTTGATG
>DASRBR010000214.1:0-4762 GCA_035653495.1 Verrucomicrobiia bacterium | reverse complement strand
TGATTTCGCGCGTTTTGCGGCCAACTGGCTGCTGGATCAGAACGAACTATTGCAGGGCATCGGCCCGCATCCTGTGAAAGAATACAAGCTCAACATGACCACTGCGCAAATGAGCAACGTCCGCTGGCTGCTTCTTGGCGCGATGCCCGGTTCAATCCTTGTTTTTGGTGGTCTGGTGTGGTTCCGGCGGCGGCGTTGAAAATGTTGCGAACCAGGATGATTTTGCTTTTGCTTCCATGAACCCAAAAAACACCTGCATCCTGGTGCTCGTGGCGGCGGCGTTGTTCGCCTTTATTTTCTTTTTTGAGCGGCATCTGCAAAAACCGCAGCCCGGCCCATACAAAGTGATGCCGGATCTCAGGCCTGCGTTGGTCACAGGATTGCAAATTCTTCTTCCGGGTCAACGAATCGTTTTAGAGCGGTCCAACGGCGTCTGGCAAATGGCACTTCCGCACAACTATCCTGCGCAATCGGATGCGGTCGATAATCTGGTGCGCGTGGCCGCACAATTGTCGCCTCAAACCCGCATTTCTGCGCAGGAGTTAAAGAATCATTTGACTTCAAACGACGAGTTTGGTTTCCGCAATCCGCAGGCCACAATCATCTTCGAACAGGGCACGCCGGAACCACCGACACTCAAACTGGGCTCGCTCACAACGCCGGGCGATCAGATTTATGCACAAGTCCTTGGCCTGCCATATATGGACATTATTGATGCGGATTTTTTCAAAAAACTCGTTCCACATCAGGCGAACGATTGGCGCGACACGACCTTTGTTAAGCTCACCAATTCTCTGATTGATAAGTTGACTGTGACCAGCAGTTCACAAGGATTTGAATTACTCCATGACCCCACCAATGATTCATGGCGCATGTCCAAACCCGTGCAATCCCGGGTCGATAATGCCCGCATCCATTCGCTCCTGTTTGCATTGGAAAACTTGCGCATCATCCATTTCATCAGCGACGATCCCAAGGTGGACCTTGAACCTTTCGGTCTCCAACCTCCTGCCCTGGAATTGAAGTTCGATCAAGGAACGAATAATGCGCTCACAATTCAATTTGGCAAAAGTCCGACAAATGAAGAAGGTCAAATTTACGCGCGCATCAACGGTCAAAGCTCCATCGTGACGGTCCCTCGCGACAGGATACTTCCGTGGACCGCCGGGTTCCAGGAATTTCGCGATCGGCACCTCGTGCGATTTGCCGATGGGCCGCCAGACTTTATCGAGGCGGTCGGAACAGGCAAGGGCGACAGTTTTACCGTGGAATACACACCGGATAAAACTTGGCGCGTCGTAAAACCAGATGATCTCCCCGGAGACACGAACACGTTGCAAACATTTCTGCGCGCTCTGGCCGGGCTGGAGGTAATGCGCATTGATAATCGCGTTGCTGTCGATGATACATCGCCGCCAGACGATCCGAAGTTTGGCATGGCAACGCCCATCCGGCGCTACATACTTAAGCGGCATGGCAAAAATTCTCCCGCAGACGCCACGAATGAAACCATTGCCGAACTGGATTTCGGATCGGTGAAGGACGGGCACATTTTTGTGCGACGTGGTGACCGTCCAGAGGAAAGTTCGGTTTATGCAATCAAATTGGCTGACTTTGAACAGTTGCCCGCCACGCCACTTGAGCTTCGCGCGCATCGAATTTGGGATTTTTCGCCAACCAACGTCCTGGCAATCATCGTCCGGCAGAATGGCAAGATCGAAAAAGTGGTTCACAAAGGCGAGAATCAATGGACTATCGTTAAATGGTCAACAATCATCAATGATTTGGAGGTGGAAGTGGCGGCGCAGGAACTCGGCTTTTTGACGGCGCAAAAATGGGTCGAACGTGGTGACCAGGACCGCGCGCGCTTCGGTTTTACCGACAAATCGCTTCAGATCTCTGCTGAAGTCAAGGAGGACGATAAATCTCAGACGCTTTCGGTGGATCTCGGCGGAACTGCGCCGGATGGACTGCGTTATGGCGACGTACGCATGGAAGACGGACAGAATTGGATATTTGAATTTCAACCCAAGGCGCTCGATCAGATACTCACTTACCTCAACATCCGGGAAAACCGGGGGCCCTGAATGATGTCCACAAAGGGGCCAAAACGTTGGTGGCGAATTTCCCGCGCTTGCCTGCGGGGATTCCGGCTTTTCATTCTGGTGCTCTTGCTGATCGTCGTCTACCTGCTCGCATGGGTGAATACGATCGGCCTGCCTGATTTCCTGAAACGACCTTTGATTGCAAAGCTGCATGAGCGCGGAGTGGACGTCCAATTTCGACGGCTGCGCTGGCGTTGGAACCGCGGTTTGGTGGCGGACGATGTGCACATCGGCGCGGCAAAACAGGAAACCAACAGCCCTCAGCTCGCGCTGCAACAATTGGCGCTCAAAATCAATCATCACGAATTGGTCAGGTTCAGGTTGCAGATAGACGGGGTGACATTGCGCGGCGGCAATCTGTTCTGGCCTCTCGCGGAAACCAACCAACCCGCATCTTCGCTCTCTGTCACAAACATCGAAACACAACTTCGGTTCTTGCCCGGCGATCAATGGACGCTGGATCATTTCAGCGCGGGTTTTGGTGGCGCCAATTTGCAGCTTTCCGGCACTTTGACCAATGCCTCTGCCATTCGTGATTGGGCTGCGCTCCACGGTCACCGCGGCGCTCATCCCGGTTTGCTCAACCAGCGTCTGCGCGAACTCGCGCGCACTGTGGACCAAATCCAATTCGCAACTCCTCCGCAATTGGATGTCGTCATCAATGGCAATGCACGGGACCCTCTCAGTTTCAATGGTCTGGTCTCTTTGGTCGCGCAGAGTGCCACGACTCCATGGGGGACATTGACCAACGGAACGCTTTTTGTGCACCTTCTCCCGCCTTCCGGCTCCAATACTTTGCAGATGTTGAAATGCCAGTTGCATACGGAAGACCTCAACTTCGAACTGCATCCTGATTCGTACCGCAAAATTTCGGGCGAAACTCACCAGTTTCACCTCGATCTCAACGCGACAGGCGACCCAGTCTCGACAAATCTGGTTCATGCCCAAATGGAATTGACCGCCAGCCGTCTTGTCACACCATGGGCGAAAGCCGCGAATCTCGAGATCTCGGGCGACTGGACGCATTCGCTTACAAATGCAATCCCCATTGCGGGAACGGTTGCTTTGCGTCTGACTGACGCCAACACAAAATGGGGAAGCGCAGAAAATTTCCAACTCAGCGCGACAGGGCGTCCGTCGCAAGCAGCGCAATCGCCACAGGCTGACGTCGATTGGGCATGGTGGGCAACGCTCGAACCGTACGCACTGGATTGGAACTGCCGTATCGAAAATTTGCACGCGGAAGATTTCAAATCGAGCCAGGTGGTCTGTGGCGGCAATTGGCGCGCGCCGGACTTGACCATCACCAATCTCCATACGGAGATGTATCAGGGCAGGCTGGATGCAAACGCTGATTTGAACGTCGCAACGCGCGAAGCACACTTTGCCTGCACTTCGGACTTTGATGCGTTGAAAATCCAGCCATTCCTGACATCCGGGGCGCGGAGATGGATTGCCGCGCAGGAATTTGCCTGGGAAAAGCCTCCTCTGTTTCACGGCAGCGGCTCGATCACACTGCCGGTGTGGACAAACACTCACCCGGATTGGCGCGGCGAAGTGTTGCCAACCTTTTCCTTGGCAGCCGATTTCAAAGTCGGCGCCGGCTCCTATCGCAAGATGCCTCTCAATTCCGCGCAATCTCACATTTACTACACAAATCTGGTCTGGACACTGCCGGACCTCGTCGCGTTTCGTCCCGAAGGAAAGGTGGAACTGTCCCATGTTTCGGACGACAAAACGAAAGATTATTATTTTCGATTTCGCAGCACGGTGGACGTGAAAATCGCGCGGCATCTTCTTGCAAAGAATGCTCAACGCGGGCTGGATTATTTCACTTTTTCCCAGCCGCCGCTGATTGATGGCGAAGTCTGGGGCCGTTGGCACGAGCATGAACGCATCGGGTTCAAGGGGCAGGTCGTGATCACCAATTTTACCTTTCGAGGCTCTCCAGCGACTTACTTCCACACGATGCTCGATTACACCAACAAATTCCTTGGATTGCAAAACGCCCGCCTGGAGCGCACCAACGAATATCTCTCCGCTTCGAAAATGCTGATCGATTTTGCAGGCAAGCGGGCTTTCCTCACCAACGGTTTCAGCACGATGGACCCCATGGTGGTTTTGCGCGCCATCGGTCCTCATGTTGCGCGCGACATGGAGCCTTATCATTTTCTTAAACCGCCAGTCATCAAGGGAAATGGCGTGATCCCGCTTTCGAGTGATACCAGCGTCGCGGATTTGCATTTCAACGTGAGCGGCGGGCCTTTTGAATGGCTCAAGTTCCATCTTCCGCAAATCTCCGGCACGGTGGATTGGGTGGGCGAACTGCTCACTCTCGGACAAATTCAGGGAACATTTTATGAAGGCAAAATCACCGGCACGGCCGGCTTCGATTTCAAGCGGCACGTCGGGACTGATTTTCATTTCGACACAATCGTTACCGGCGCAAATCTGCACGCGCTCATGAGCGATCTCACCCCAAAAACAAACCATCTCGAAGGCACGCTCAACGCCCATCTGAACATCACCTACGCCAATTCCGCAGACCGGAACAGTTGGATGGGCAAAGGCGAGGCGGACTTGCGCGATGGATTGATCTGGGACATTCCGGTCTTTGGGATTCTCACGCCGGTTTTGGACGCGATATATCCTGGACT